>JAUHVS010000247.1 GCA_030424955.1 bacterium
CCCCGCCACCTCACGGGCTTCTACCTGATGACCGCCCTGGGGGGCGCCCTGGGCGGCGCCGCCGTGAGCCTGCTCGCCCCCCTGCTGCTGCCCCTGCGGGTGGAGTGGCCGGTGGCCCTGGTGACCGGGGCGCTGCTCACGGTGTGGACCCTGCGCCGCGACCGCCAGCGGGCCGCCCTGCGGGGCGAGCCGGCGTGGATCTGGGCCGTGCCCACCGCGCTGGTCCTGGCCCTGGGCGGGCTGTACGCCGAGTCCATCGCCAGCGACCAGATCAACGTGCAGGCCACCGCCCGCGGGTTCTTCGGGGTGCTGCGGGTGCGCGACATCGACGCCGACACCCCCGGCGGCCCGGCCCGCAAGCTGCTGCACGGCCACATCATGCACGGCCGCGAGTTCACCGATCACCGCCGCGGGGTGCCCAACGCCTACTACGGGCCGCGGTCGGGCCTGGGGCTGTACTTCCGCTGGGGCAGCGCGCTGCCGCCACGGCGCATCGGCGTGCTGGGCCTGGGCGTGGGCACCATCGCGGGCTTCGGGCGCTGCGGCGACGCCGTGGACTTCTGGGAGATCGACCCGCTGGTGGACGCCCTGGCGCGGCGCTGGTTCAGCTACCTCGACCGGCCCTGCGTGACCTCCACGGTGATCATCGCGGACGGCCGCCTGGGGGTGCAGGCCTCGCCCCACCGCTACGACCTGCTGGTGCTCGACGCGTTCAGCGGCGACGCGGTGCCCACGCACCTGCTGACCGAGGAGGCCATGCAGGGCTACCTGGCGCGGCTCGCCGAGGGCGGGGTCATCGCGGTGAACGTGAGCAACCGCCACCTGGACCTGCGGCCGGTGGTGCGCCACCACGCCCAGGCGCTGCGGCTGAGCCTGTCGGAGGTCACCAGCAAGGCCGACCCCGCCGAGGGGCTGGCGACGGCGCGCTGGATGCTGCTGGCCCGGGGCACGGCGCTGGCCCAGTGGATCGAGGAGGCCGGCGAGATGGACGCGGTGCGGAGCCCCAACGACCGGCTGCGCTGGACCGACGACCGCGCGCCCCTGCTGCCCCTGCTGCGGGCCCTGCGCTGACGGCTGGGGCCCCGCGCACCGGGGCTCAGCTCAGCAGCACCGGCAGCGCGTCCCCGCGGCCGTAGAGCGCGTCGCGCACCGAGTCGGCCAGCTGCGGCTGCAGGCTGCGGAACCCGTCGATCATCTGCTTGAGGTCCCGGCGCCGGGAGCGCGGGAAGGGATCGCACACCGGGCACGCGATGGGCTGCACGCCGTGGCGGGCGGCCCAGTCCACCACCGCCTGCTCCTCCACCAGGATCAGCGGGCGGATGGTGGTCACGGCGCCGTCGTCGGTGGGCGTCGCGGCCTTCAGCGGATCGAGCCGGCGCTGGTAGAGCAGGTTGAGGAAGAAGGTCTCGACGGCGTCGTCGAGGTGATGCCCCAGGGCGAGCTTGTTGAAGCCCTGATCGGCGCACCAGCGGTTGAGCACGCCGCGGCGCATGCGCCCGCACACCGAGCACGGGATCTGCCCCGGCTTGAGCTGGCCCTGCACCACCGACCAGGTGTCCTCGCTCACCACCGTCACCGGGATGTCGAGGGCCGCGCAGACCGCGTCGAAGCCGGCGCGGTCGAAGCCGGGCTGGTGCTGGTCGAGGTGCACGCCGGTCCACTCGAAGTCGAGATCGGCGCGCTGGCTCAGGGCGCGCATCACCTGGGCGAGCAGCAGCGAGTCCTTGCCCCCGCTCAGGCCCACGGCGATGCGGTCGCCGGGCGCGATGAGGGCGAAGTCTCGGACGGCCCGCTCCGCGAGGGCGAGCACGGCCTTGCTGGGGGGCGCCTGCAGGCGCGCGGGCTGGGCGTCAGCGTGCATGCCGCGCAGGGTGGCGATCTGCGATCACGGGGTCAAGCGGTCGCGCGACCCCGGACCCGCCGGCGGCGCCACCAATTTCTGACCCGCGCCCCCGGGATCCTGAGGTGGCGGGCGCCCTCGCGCCCAGGCCGCCGGGGCGTCCGGCGTGGCACGGCGGTTGCTCTGTGCACTGGGTCACCCTCGCTCGCCCCGGAGGCCTGCCATGTCGATCCGCCGCCACGCCCTCGCCGCCCTGGCCCTCAGCGTCAGCCTCGCCGGCTGCATCACCGAGGACGCCGAGCCCCTCACCCCCGACGCCGGGGCTCAAGGCGACGGCGGCGCGGCGCCCGACGGCGGTGACCCCGACGGCGGTGACCCCGACGCCCAGGCGCCGGACAGCGGCGCCCCCACCTGCGAGGGCCCCGATCCGTCGGCGCCCGGCTGCGTGACCGACACCGACTGCGCCGCCGGCGAGGTCTGCCGCCTCGATCCCAACGCCTGCGCGCCCTCCGCCTGCGACTGCAGCGAGGGCGACGGCTGGCTGTGCACCGCCGACTGCGGCCCGGTGGACACCTGCCAGCCCGCGCCCCCCGCCTGTGGCCCGGGCAACGAGTGCCCACCCAACGCCCGCTGCGTGGACGGGGTGTGCGAGGTCGTGGGGGCTGACTGCGTGAGCGACTACGACTGCCCCAACAGCGCCTGCGAGGCCGGCACCTGCCTGCCGCCCTGCGTGGGCGACGGCGAGCCCGCCCTCTGCGACGCGATCCCGCCGGTGTGCCGGCTGGGCACCAGCGCGGTCACCACGGGCGGCTGCTACGACTGCCAGGTGCCCGGCGCCTGCGAGTCGGACCCCGGCGAGACCTGCTGGGGCGCCTTCCGGGACCCCGACGGCGTGTGCCTCGGCGCCAACGACGGCGTGCTGCCCGAGGACTGCTGCCGCGTCGCGCACTACCGCCACCAGCGCGGCACCCTGGAGCTGACCTGTGGCCCGGCCGACGGGCTCGCCAGCGCCCTGCGGTTCAGCCTCGGCGATCTCGCCTGCGGCGCGCAGGCCCCGAGCACCCTGACCCTGTTCGTGTGGCAGGCGCCCGAGGCCCTCGCGGGCCAGACCGTGCCCCTCGGCGGCGACCAGGGCATGGCCTCGCTGTGTGACCTCGACGCGTGCTTCATGGCGGAGGGCGAGATCAGCTTCGCTCCGCGCGGGGGCGACCACGACGCCAGCGGCCGGTTCCGGCTCCAGCTCCCCGAGGGGGGCCCTATCATCGAGGCGACCTTCGAGGTGTTGCGCTGCGGTGAGCTGCCCGAGCCCGCCTGCGGCTGACGGCCGGGGGGCCGGCCCGCCGCTCAGGCGGGCGCGGCCTGCGGGTCGAGGGCCACCGCCGGGACGGCCACCGGCTCGCCGCTGCCGTTGGGCGTGAGCCGCAGGTAGGTGGCGTCCTTCAGGCGAGCCGGCACCCGCTTGGGGGCTGTCTGCCGGGCCTCGACGAACACCTCGATGGCGCCGCCCGCCGCGCGGGCGATGACGGGCCACAGCGGGTGCTGGGTGCCGTCGGCCACCCACGCCAGCGTGCCGGCCGGCAGCGCTGGGCCGGTGGCATCGACCGGCCCCAGGTCCATCCCCCGCAGCCCGCGGGCGCCCCCGGCCGTGCCCATCCACAGCTGGCCGGCCTGCGCCGTCAGCGGCGCCAGCGCCTCGAACACCGCGGCGGCCAGCCCGTGGGCGCGCCGGGCGAAGTCGTCCGTCACCGGGCCGGGGTGGTGCTCCAAGCGCTCCAGCCCGCGGATGATCGCGGTCATGGCGGGCACCGCTGGCTGCAGCGGGCTGCCGTCGGCGAGGGTCAGCAGGCGCGCCTTCGTCACCCGGGTGAAGTGCAGCCCCTTGGCCCGCCACGCCGCCGCCCCATCGACGGCCGCCGCCAGGCGCAGCCAGGCCCCCACCAGCCGGTCGAGGGCGGCCACGAGCGCCAGCCCGTCGCCGCGGGTGGCGGCCTTCTTCACCCCCACCGCCAGCCACGCCAGCGGCGTGGGCAGCAAAGCGATGGCCAGGTTGGGCAGCCCGCGGCCGGGGGTCGCCCCACCGCTGGGCCCCGCCCCCCGGGTGAAGGCCCACCAGCGGATCTCGCCGCCGTACACACCCCGGAAGAAGTCGAAGGCCGCCACGCCGTGGGCGCCCGGCCGGATCCAGGTGCCGTCGGCGGGCACCCCGGCCCGGGGGCTGGCGGCGACCAGCGCCGTGACGTGGGCCAGCAGCGCCCAGCCGTCCTCACCGCGGGCCCACGCGGTCTCCGGCAGCTGCGCGAGGGCCTGCCAGCCGCCGAAGTGGTGGAGCAGCCGGTTGAGGAGCTTGGGGACCTCGTCCAGCGCGTCCACGACGGGCGCCTGCGCCGGCAGGAGCTTCACCACCGACGCCAGCCGCCCCAGGGACGGGCGCTCGCGCAGCATGCGCACGGCGTTGCCGGCGTTGGCCGGGACCTCCGCCGTGGCGGCCTCGACCCTGCGCACGGCGGGCGCCGCCTGCAGGTAGAGCGCGACCTCGGCCACGGCCTGCAGCGCCAACGTCAGGCTCGGGCCGTCGTCGTCCGCCACCACCGCCGCCGCGAGCGCCTGCAGCGGCGCGCTGGCCTGCGCGCACAGCAGCGCCAGGGCGAGCCGCCGGCTCACGAGGCTCTCCTGGCCCTGCAGGTGGGCGATCACCGCGTCGACGTCCGGCGCGTGGCGTAGCTGCTCAAAGGCGCGGCGGGCGGGCCGGAGCGGATCCTCGGCGGCGGGCACCTGGGCGCCTTCCTTTGCGAGCAGGCCTGCCCGCACCGGATCTGCGCTGGGCCGGCCGTCGATCTGCGCCCGGGCCAGGATCCACCGCCCGCTGTCGTCGGCGACCACGGCGCGGTCGGCCTTCAGCAGATCCCGCAGGCGCAGGCCCCCCAGCGACACCGGCTCTGGGGCCTGCTGCATCAACGCGAACAGGGGCCCGTCGGCCAGCGGCCCGTGGGCGATGGACAGCGCCGCCCGCGCGGCCTCGATGAGCACCGCGGCCTGCGGATCGGCCGCCTCGGCGGGCGGAGCGGCCTCGGCCCCCGCAGCCCGCCAGAGCGCCGGGAACAGGGCGTCCAGCAGGCGCCGCAGGTCCGGCACGTCCATCAGCCGATCCGCCGGCACGGTGGCCGTCGGCCAGCCATCGACCCCCGGCCCGTAGAGCCGGCAGCCAGCGCCATGGCGCGCCACCGCCGCGAGCTTGCCGGCCCGCGTCCCCTCGCTCACCTCCCGCGGCGCGTGCTGGGCCCCGGGGCTGGGGGCGCAGCCCGTGAACACCGGCAGCACCCCGCCCACGACCGGCAGGGGCGCGCGCAGCGCGGCGCTCGTGAAGGCCACGCACGCGGCGAGGAACACCGAGCCGCCCTGCACGGGCAGCGGGCTGTCCACGGTCCAGGTGAGGCGCTGCACCCCGTCGGCCCCGCTGGGCACCTGATCTCGCACCCACGCGCGGGCGGCCTCGACGGCCGCCGCGAAGTCGTCGCCGATCTCGACGCCCCGGGGCCGGCCCAGGTCTGGCCCCACCCGCAGCAGCACCATGCGGCCGGCGCCCTCACCGTCGGCGGTGACGCAGATCGCCTCCCCTACCCCCAGCGTGGGCGACCACAGGCGCTGCAGCGCACAGGGCACGTCGCGGCGCGCCCGCGCCGCCTGGAACAGCCTGCAGAGGGTGTCGATGGTGAGGCCGTCGGCGGGCCGGGCCAGCGCGCCGGGGGCGGGGTGCTGCTCAGCCAGCGCCTCCAGCCGCCGGGCCGCCGCGTGCACCGAGCCGTCGGGCGCGATCCCCTCGCGGGCGATGCGCTCGAGCAGCCCGCGCAGGTCGTCGGACCGCCGCGCCGCTGTCACCCAGGCGCGCGGGGTCACGCGGGCACCGTGATCGCCAGGGTGTGCTCGCCCACCCGCAGCAGGTAGTCGCCCGGCGTCGACACCGCCACGGCCCACAGCCGGGGCGCCCGCTCCAGCTGGCGCACCTGCACCGCCACCCCGGTGTCGGCGCGCACCAGCGACACCTGATCGTCGTCATCCAGGTTGAAGGGCAGGTCGATGGGCCCCGTGACGATCACCACGTGCTCGCCCGGCCGGCCGTCCACCCGCACCGTCGCCAGGCCCACGTGGGCCCAGACCTTGCCCTCGGTGCCGTCCACCTCGCCGTCGTCGGCGGCCAGCCGCTGCTCGGCGGGGCGGATGGCCGGCAGCACCGCCCGAGGCCGCGGGTTGAAGGGCAGCACGTTGTCGGGGGTCGGCGCGGCCTGCGCCGCCTGCGCCCGGACCGGCTCGACGATCTCGGGATCGGTCCACCACGAGGCCTCAGTGGCCCCGAGCGCCGACAAGATCGCGTCCTCGACGGGCTGCAGATCCAGCGCGCCGGCCATCAGCCGCGCGCCCCGCGCGTCCAGGGCCTGCAGCGCCTCGCGCCACGCGCCCTGGTGCCCCCCGACGGCCGCAGTCCACGCGGCGCACGCCAAGCGCTCCCGCTGCCACAACAGCTTGCGGAACAGCCCGCGCCACACCGGCTTGCCCGGCGCGTAGCTGGCGTCCAGATCGTCGATCCGGGCCTCTGCGGACTCGATGCCCAGCTCGACACCCTCGTCGAGATCGGCCCAGAATTCAGGCACTTGCGCCCTCGCCCACGCCCGGCGCGCCTCCAGCTCGGGCGAGGCGCTGGGGCGACGGTCCCGGCGGATCGGCGTCTCGGGGGCGGGCTGTAGCCGCGCAGACAGGCCCAGCGCGACGGCCACGGCGTAGGCCGAGCCGGGGGCGGCCTCGGCGCGGACCCGGGCGGCGTGGTCGGCGGCCAACGGGGCCACCCAGGCGTCGACGGGGATCGCGTGTGGATCGGTGTGCCAGCTCATCGCGTGCTTCCTCCGCAGCGCTCCACGCGCCGCGCGTCATTCCCCCCCACAACGCAGCAGGGCCCGGCCACCGGACGGGTGGACCTGATCTCAGCCCGCAGCATGGCCGCCCCCCTTCCCGTTAGGCCGCTTGTGGCGCAGCAACGCCACCAGGTAGGTCAGCCGCTCCCCGTCGGGATCCGGCGGCTCGCGGCCCGAGAGCGCCGCGGCGAGGCCCGCCAGCCACTCGACGGCGCGGCGCTGGGCCCGCATGAGCCGCTCCTTTCGCCGCTCGACCGCGCCCTCACTCTCATCGGGCTCCGCGGCCAGCGACGCCTGCACCTGGGCGTCCATCGACTCGCCGAGCACCACGCCGAGGCGCGCCGTCAGCCGCCCGATGACCTCGCCGGCCCTCTTCGGCGCCAGGGTGGGCGTCGCGGCGAGGTGCCCGGGCACGGCGTCCGTGATCAGCTGGCGGGCAATGGCCTCAAGCTGGGCGCCCTGATCCACCGCCTCCCCGAGGTCCGCCGCGACGTCGAGCACGGTGTCGAGGCCGGGCCGCTCACGGTCCCGGCGGAGGAGGTCGAGGCACTGCCGATAGACCGCCTTTCGCACATACGCCGTGGCCTGCGCGGGCGTCGCGAGCGCCGGCGTCTTGCCCGCCAGCTTGCCGCCGAGCCAGCGGTGCAGCACGCGGTCGACGGCCTGCCGCCGCACCTCGGCTTGGAAACGCCGCAGCGCCCGCGGCGCCGCCTCGCCCGCGCACACATCGAAGGCGTCGTAGAGCGCGAGCCACTGGCCCTCGCTCAGGCTGTCCGCGGACGCGCCGGCCATCAGGGCCCACATCGCCGCCTGCAGATCGCTGGGCTGTGTCGCGCTCACGGCTGCCCCTCCCCCTCCGCCTGCGCCCAGCCCCGGTCGGGGGGTGAGCCGATGGTGGTCAGCAGCCAGCGGTGGCCGTCCCACAGCGGGAGCCCGGTGCGGGCCTTGAGGGTCTGCCCCACCGCCTGCCGGCTCGTACACCTCAGCGCGCGCCGCGCCCGGTTCGCCACAAAGTCCGCGATCACCAGCAGCCCGCCCACCCGGTGGTCGTATGCGGCGACCTCGACGTCCTCCACGGCGCCTGGCGCCGCGCCCGTGAGGTGGGTGCGCAACCAGCGGTGTGTCATGTCGCCGCCCTGCAACTGGCGCCCCAGCACCTGCCACGTCATCCGCGGCGCCGGGTCGGCGTGCACGCCGGCGGCCAGCGTGCGGGCGAGGGCCGACAGCAAAGGGGGATAGCGATCGCCCTCGGGCACTGGCCCACCCTCGGC
>JAUHVS010000248.1 GCA_030424955.1 bacterium
GCCACAGGGGCAGCTGGAACGAGAAGGTCTCGGGCTTGAAGAACGGGACATACAGGTTCAAGTCGAATCCATCGAGTTCACGGTGCAGCACCAGGATGACCGCAGCGCTGATGATGAACTGGAAGAGCAGCTTGAACCGACCCGGCAGGCCCTTGCTGTTGCGGTAGCGCAGCTTCAAGTAGTCGTCGATGAAGCCTACCGCCCCAAAGGCCACGGTGACCGCCAGGGCCGCCCACACATAGGGGTTGCTCAGCTCCGACCACAGCACCGTGGGGATGACCAGCGCGAACAGCACCAGCGAGCCGCCCATGGTGGGGGTGCCCGCCTTGCTGAAGTGGCTCTCGGGGCCGTCCTTGCGCACCACCTGCCCGATCTGGCGGGACTGCAGGCGCTTGATGAACCACGGGTGCAGCACGAAGCTGATGAGCAGCGCCGTGAGCATCGCCGCGATGATGCGGAACGACACGTAGCGGAAGACCCGCAGCGGCGGGAAGTACTCCCGCAGGTCCATCAGCAGCCACAGCACCATCTCAGGTCCCCTCCCCTACCAGGGCGGTCCACACCCGCTCCAGCGCCATCCCACGCGATCCCTTGAGCAGCAGCGGCGTGCCCGCGGCTCGATGCGCGCGCAGCACCTGCGCCGCGCCTTCGGTGTCGTCCACCGCCCAGCACCTGACCTCAGGCAGCCCGGCGGCCACCGCCGCGGCCACGAGGTGCGCGCTCAGCGGACCCACCCCGACGAGGTGCAGCTGCGGCGCGCTGCCGGCGATCCAGGCGCCCACAGCGGCATGCAGCGCAGGGCCAGCCGGGCCCAGCTCGAGCATGTCGCCCAGCACGGCCCAGCCGTTGGCGCCCCGCCCCAAGAAGGCCTCGATGGCCGCCCGCATGGACTGCGGGTTGGCGTTGTAGCAGTCGAGCACCGCGGGCCCACCGTCAGGCAGGCGGCGGACCTCGCCGCGCAGCGGCGGCGGGCTCAGGGTGGCGAGGGCCGCGACCGCGTCGGCGGGCGAGACGCCCAGGGCCCGGCCCACGGCCACGGCCAGGGCGGCGTTGCTCACGTTGTGGGCGCCGCTCAGGCCCAGCGCGAGGGGCCAGCCGTGCCCATCGACGTGCAGCGTCGCCGTCACGCCGTCAGCGCTCGCGGCGATCCCGTCGTAGCGCACGGCGTCCCCGGCGTCGGCGCCCACCGTCAGCGCCGGCGCCACCAGCCCCGCAGTGAGGCGCGCCCGCTCGCGGACGGCGCTGGGGTAGATCGCCAGCGCGTCGGCCGGCAGGGCGTCGAAGAGCTCGCCCTTGGCGCCCGCGATGGCCTCGACGCTGCCGAGCTGCTCGATGTGGGCCTCGCCGACCGTGGTCACCACGCCGATGTGGGGCTGAGCCAGCGCCGCCAGCGCGGCGATCTCGCCCGCGTGGTTCATGCCGAGCTCGAGCACGGCGAAGCGGTGCTCGGGGCGCAGGCCCAGGAGCGTGAGCGGCAGGCCCAGGTGGTTGTTGTAGTTGCCCGGCGTGCGATGGGTGGGCCCCGCGACCGAGAGCACGGCCGCCACCAGCTCCTTGGTGGTGGTCTTGCCGCTCGAGCCCGTCAGCGCCACGACGTGGCCCGGGAAGGCCGCGCGGTGCGCCGCGGCGAAGGCCTGCAGCGCGGCGACCGGATCGGCCACGGCCACCACGGCCGCGCGGGTGGCGGCCCAGGCCGACAGCGCCGGGTGCCCGGCCTCGACCACGAGCACGCGGGCGCCGGCGGCCTCGGCCTGCCCCAGGAAGTCGTGGGCGTCGAAGCGGGGCCCGCGCAGGGCGAAGAAGGCGTCGCCCTCGGCCAGCCGCCGGGTGTCGATGGCCACCCCATCAAAGGCGCAGGGCTCACCGGCGATCAGCGCCCCCGCGGCCGCGGCGCACAGCCCGTCGGTGTGGAAGCGGGGGCCACCGGCCCGCGCCTGCAGCGCGCGCTGCGCCTCGATCACGTCGCTGAAGGGGCGCCGCACACCGGCGACCTCCTGGTAGGCCTCGTGGCCCTTGCCGGCGATGAGCACGGTGTCCTCAGCCGCAGCCGCCGCCACCGCTGCCGCGATGGCGGCGCGGCGATCGAGCTGCACCCAGGTGCCGCCAACGCCCGGCGTTGCCCGCGCGGGCCGACCCGCCCCGTGCGCCCCGGCGGCCGCCGCCGCGGCGATGACCGCGGGCGACTCGCTGCGGGGGTTGTCGCTGGTGATCACCACGGCGTCCGCCGCCGCCGCCGCCGCGCCCATGGGCGCGCGCTTCACGGCGTCTCGGTCCCCGCCACAGCCGAAGACGATCCACAGGGCGCCCTCGGTCAGGGGGCGCAGGGTCTCGATGACCCGCTCCAGCGCGTCCGGCGAGTGGGCGTAGTCGACCACCACCCGGGGACCGGCGCCGACGGTCTGCATCCGCCCGGGGATGGCCGCCCGGCCCAGCGCGGCGGCGATGGCCTCACCGGGCAGGCCGATGGCGAAGGCGAGCGCGCCCGCGACCGCCGCGTTCATGGCGTTGAAGCGGCCCAGCAGCGGGCAGTGGAAGGTCACCGCGCCGCGGGGCGTGCGCAGCCGGCCCGCGCAGCCGGTGCCGTCGACCACCAGCCCCTCGACGGTGACGTCCGCGTCGCGCCCATCGAGCGCCAGCCGCCACGCCCCCGGGGTCTGCGCCGCGAGATCGGCGCCGAAGGCGTCTTCGACGTTGATCACCGCGACGGCGTCCGGGGCCATGCGGAAGAGCCGCGCCTTCGCCGCGCCGTAGGCGGCCATGTCGCCGTGGTAGTCCAGGTGGTCGCCGCTGAGGTTGGTGAAGCCCACCGCCGCGAAGCGGGTGGCGTCGACCCGGTGCTCCGCGAGGCCCACCGAGCTGACCTCCATGGCCACCGCCGACACCCCCGCCGTCACCATCTCGGCGAGCAGGCCCTGCAGCTGGGGCGCCTCGGGCGTGGTGAACTGCGCCGGGCGGGGCGCGCCCGCCACCCGCAGCCCGTTGGTGCCGATGAGCCCCTCGGCCTGACCCGCCGCCGCGATCATGTCGGCCAGCAGGGTCGCCACGGTGGTCTTGCCGTTGGTGCCGGTGATCCCCACCAGCGCGAGGCGCGCCGACGGATCGCCGTGCAGGCGGCTCGCCAGCGCGGCGAGCTGCGGCCGCGGGGCGCTGAGGGTGACCACCGGCACCTCGACCGCGGGCAGCGGCTCGCCGTCCGCCGGCACGGCGACGGCGACGGCCCCGCGGGCCACGGCGGCCTCGATGAAGCGGCGGCCGTCCACCTGCCGACCGGGCAGCGCCACGTACAGCGCCCCGGCGGTGACCTGCCGGCTGTCGTGGGTCAGCGCGCGCACCACGACCTCGCCGTCGCCGCACAGGGCGACCCCGGGCAGGCCAGCGGTCAGGGCGCGCAGGGCCATCATCGCGCGGCGTCGTCCAGGGCCAGCGCCCCGTGATCGTCGTCGGTCCCCGGGCGGTCGAACATCACCGTCAGCGCGCCGCCTGGCGGCAGGAGCGCGCCGGGGGACGGCCGCTGCGCCACCACCAGGCCCGCGCCCTCGACCCGCACGTTGACCTTCAGCTCGCCCGCGCGGCGCACCACCTCGGCGAGGGGCAGGCCGCTCAGGTCGGGCACCACCATGTGGCTGGGCGCGCCCGACACGAGGGACGCCTCGAACCACCACGGGCGAGCCTGGGCCTCGGGGCCCCGGCGGGTGCGCTCGTCCTCGGGCTCAAACACGTCGTCGGCCGAGTAGGCCTCGGTGGCCTCGACCCCAAGGTAGGGCAGCGCCTCCTTGGCGATGGTGGCGAAGACCGGGGCCGCCACGACGCCGCCGTAGCGCTTCTCGTTCTGGGGCTCGTCGATGGCCACGTAGATGACCAGCCGCGGGTCCCGCGCCGGCACGAAGCCGGCGAAGGAGGTGCGGATCATGTCGTGATCGTACTTCCGCGTGAGCGGGTTGACCTTGTAGGCCGTGCCGGTCTTGCCGGCGACCGCGTGGCCAGCCACCCGGGCCCGGCGCGCGGTGCCGCCCTTCTCGGTGACCATGATCAGGCCCTGGGTCACCGCCTCGGTGACCTCGCGGCGCACCACGCGGCGCAGCACCCGGGGCTTGAAGGCCTCGACCACCCGCCCCTGGGTGTCCACCACCTCGCGCACCAGCCGCGGCTGCACCAGCTCACCGCCGTTGGCGATGACCGCGTAGGCCCGCGCCATCTGCAGGGGCGTGACGCTCAGGCCGTAGCCGTAGGACATGGTGGCCAGCTCGCTGGGGCGCCAGGTCTTGGGATCGCGCAGGGTCCCCGCCTGCTCGCCCGGCACCCCGAGCCCGCTGCGCTCGCCGAACCCGAAGGCCCGCAGGTAGCGGTGGTAGCCCTCGCGGCCGATGCGCTGGGCCACCTGCACCGCCCCGATGTTGGAGCTGTACTTGATGATCTCGAGGGTGGTGAGGCTGTCCTCGGCGTGGGTGTCGGTGAGGGTGAAGCCGGCCACGCGCATGCGGCCCTTGTAGCCATTCCACAGGGCGTCCGGCTTGGTCACGCGCAGATCGAGCGCGGCCGAGATCAGGATCGGCTTCATGGTCGAGCCGGGCTCGAGGGTGTCGGTGATGGCGCGGTTGCGCCAGTCGTCTGGCTCCGCCTTGCGGAAGTCGTTGGGATCGAAGGCAGGGGTCTGCGCGAGGGCCAGGATGTCGCCGTTGTGGGGATCCATGACGACCACCACGCCGCCCTTGGCCTCCATCTCGCGGACCTGGGCCGCCAGCGTGGCCTCAGCCACCTGCTGGATGCGCGCGTCGATGGTCAGCACCACCCCGTGACCCGAGATCTGCTCGCTGGGCAGCGCCCCCTCGGGCAGGGCGTAGCGCCCGGCGCCGTCGCGCAGGGCGTCCACCACGTACTTGCGGCCCTTCAGGTAGCGATCGAAGTCGCGCTCGATGCCCTCCAGGCCCGAGCCCTCGATGCCCGCGAAGCCCACCAGCGCGCCCGCCAGCGCGCGGCGCGGGTAGAGCCGCCGGGGCTCCTTGCGGATGGCCACGGCCTTGAGCTGGAGCGCAGCGATCTGGTCCGCGACCCCCGCCTCGACATGCCGCGCCAGCCACACGAAGGCCTTCTTGCTGTTCAGGCGCCGCTTGAGGGTCTCGACGTCGGTCGGCAGGATCTTCGCCAGCTGCACCGCCAGGGCGTCGGGGTCCTGGATCACCCGAGGGATGGCGTAGATGGACGGCCACATGGCCGTCTCGGCCAGCAGCGTGCGCTCGCGATCATAGATGGGCCCGCGGGGCGCGGTCAGGGTCATGGTCGAGCGGTGCTGGCGCTCGGAGCGGTCGGCGAAGTGCCCGTGCCGCTCGATCTGCAGCCACCACGACCGCGTGATCAGGCCGCCGAACAGGCAGGCCATCAGCACCGACAGGGCGAGCATCCGGCCCTTGCGCGCGCCGGGCTCCACCGGCGTGCGGCGGCGGAAGACGTTACCGGCCATGGGTCGCCTCCTGCCCGCGCGCCTCGCCGGCGGTGAGCACCACCACCTGGTCGGGCTGAGGCACCCGCAGGCCGGCCTCCCGCCCGGCGGCCTCCAGGGCCGTGGGGCTCAGCAGGGCCGCGCGGTCGATCTGCAGGCGCCGCAGCTCCTCGCGGAGCTCATCGCCGCGCTCCGTCTCGGTCGCGATCAGGTAGCCCACGGCCACGGACTGGTGCCGCGCCTTGACCACCCGCACGCCGGTCCAGGTCAGCGCCCCGATGGCGGTCAGGACGATCAGGAAGAACTTCATGCTGCCCTCCGCTTGCGGACCGCGCGGAGTCGCGCGCTGCGCGCCCGGGGGTTGGCCTCGGCCTCGGCCGCGTCGGCGACGCGCGGCTTGCGGGTGATGAGCTCGAAGGGGGCGACCACCGGCGCCTGGGGCATCCCGCGCAGGGGGGCCGGATCGCCGCCGCGGCGCCCGCTCCACTCGGCGAACGCCTGCTTCACCAGGCGATCTTCGAGGGAGTGGAAGCTGATGATCAGGCCCCGGCCACCCGGCGCCAGCACGCCCGGCAGGGCCGCCAGCAGCGCCTCGAGGGCGCCCAGCTCGTCATTGACGGCGATGCGGAGCCCCTGGAAGGTCTTGGTGGCGGGGTGCACCCGCCGGCGGGCCGCCTCCTTGCGGGGCAGCGCCCGCACCACCGCCTGGGCCAGGGTCTGGGTGTCATGCGGGCCGGCGCCCGCGGCCCAGGCCTTGATGCCCCGCGCCACGGGCCCGGCGTAGGCCTCTTCGCCATACCGGCGGATCACGTCGGCCAGCGCGGGCACCTCGAGCCGCTCGATCAGCGCCCGGGCCGGCTCGCCGTGGGTGGGATCCATGCGCATGTCCACGGGGCCGGCAGCCTTGAACGAGAAGCCCCGCGCGGGCTGATCCAGCTGCCACGACGAGACGCCGAGGTCTGCGAGCACGCCGTCCACCTGCGTGACGCCCTGGGCGGCCAGGGCCGGGGCCAGCTCTCGGAAGTCGCGGGGGATGACGGTCAGCTGGTCAGCGTGCGGGGCCAGGAACTGGGTGGCGTCCGCCCGGGCGTCGCCATCGCGGTCGAAGGCGATCAGCTGCGCCCCAGCGGCCAGCAGGGCCTGCGCGTGGCCGCCGAAGCCCAGCGTGCAGTCCACCCAGACCTCGCCTGGACGCACCGCGGCGCAGTCCAGGACGGCGTCCAGCAAGACAGGCACGTGAGGCCGACTGACCACGCTCTCGCTCCCCTCAGCGCTCGGCCCGCTGGCCAAGGCGCCCCACTCCTGGCGCGGGGCGGCCAGGGTGGCCGCCCCCATCGACTCAGAGCTCGAAGTCGCTCAGGTCCATGTCGGCGTAGTGCTCGGGGCCGTGGGTCGCGTCCCACACCGCCGTCGCCCACACCTCGATGGAACGCCCCTGCCCCATGACGAAGCACTTCCCCTCGAGTGAGCCGTAGCGACGGAGCACCTGGGGGATCTGGACGCGGCCCAACCGATCGACCTTGACCCGACGCGCGGACCCGCCCACCACGCGCTTCAGCGCGGTCGAGGTGCGGGGGGGCGCGTCGGCCATGCGGTTGCGGAGATCGGCCCACGCGGCTGGCCAGTAGACCAGCAGGCAGCGCTCCTTGAGGTGGCGGGTGATGATCACCTCATCGCCCTCGCTCAAGTTCAGCGCGTTGCGGAACTCGGCCGGGAGGCTGACCCGACCCTTGTCGTCGACGGTGTGGTCGTGCTGCCCCTCAAGGTAGGGCTCGCTCGCCACGCTGTCGTCGACATCCGCCATGAAGCTTCTCCACTTGGGAACAGGTTCCACCTGATCCCACCAAGGTCATCCTACGCTGCCCCGATCGGCAGTCAATGGGCTTTCCCGGCTTGGGGACAAGTTTGGAGGGAGCCCCAAGATAGGGGCCTTTCGGCCAAAATTGGCCACTACATCTAGTAGCTTTTGTGAGGAATGCTGAGGTGTGATCCAGTGGGATCATGGGGGTGAAGTCGGGGTAAGTCCACTTTCCGCCTCAAAAAGCGGGCCGCGGGGCCCGCCCGGCAGGCGTGTCCGTGGGATCGGTGCCCGATCGGCCCCGTCTGGGGGCCGCGCGGCGCTCGGGTGGACCGGCCCGGTGGGCGGTCGCGCGGGCTTCGGGTGGTATGCGGTGGGATCGGCCGGTAAAGGCCGTGCGCGCGCCCCAGGGGGCGCCGTCATCGGGGCCGGGCGGGCCTGGGAGGAAGGGGTGGGCCAGCCAGCGACTGCGCGGTGTCGCCGGCTGGCCCGGCCGCGGGGGGGAGGCATGCGGCCCCGGGCGGGGCCGCCCACCCGCGGTCAGAAGTACCAGGCCGCCGAGACGGTCCCCTGCCACTGGTCGAGGGAGAGCAGATCCTGCACCGGATCGCTCGACAGGGTGTCGATGACCTCGCGCTTGACGTGACGGGGGCCGGGGGCGCGGACACGCACATCCAGCCCGATGGTGAGGTGGTCGCCCACGAAGATCTCCAGCCCCGGGCCCACGAACACGC
>JAUHVS010000249.1 GCA_030424955.1 bacterium
CGCCGAGCCAAGGCCCGCAGCGGGCGGCGGCCGGGCCCCCTTGAGTCACAAGGCCGCCCGCGGCCGGGCCGCCCGCAGCGCAGCCCTGGCTGCGCCCGTAGAAACACCCACGCCGGGCGGCCGCGACGGCCCCCGCCGACCCGCAGAGAGGTGCCCCATGCTGTCCCGGTACACCCGGCTGGCTGGCCTCGCCGGCCTGCTGATCGTGGGCTGCCGCGCCCCCGCCCCGGCGCGCGACGCCGCGCCGCCCCCCGCCCCTGCGGCGGCCAGCAGCGCAGCCGCCAGCGCGGCCGAGACCGCCGAGGGCCCGTGGGCCACCGCGCGCCTGACCCGCCCGGACGGGGATCTCGAGATCCGGGTGCAGGCGCGGCCCTCGACGGGGGCGCCCACCGGCGAGGTGGTGTTCCACGGCCCGGGCGCGCCCTCACGCGCGTCACTCCAGGCGCTGTTTGGGGCGAGCCCCTGGCCCGAGGCCGAGACCTGGAAGGCGGAGGCGAAGACGCTCACCGTGGGCGACCGCACCTTCGCGAAGCTGGTGGTCGAGGCCGAGCACGGCGAGGATCTGCGGATCAGCACGCAGCGCTGGGCGCTGTTCGCCCTGCCGCTCGCGCAGCGCCAGCCGGTGTGGGCCGGCGACGGGCACATCACCACCATCGAGATGAACGCCTGCATCCTGGCCGATGAGGCCAAGCTGACCCTCGAGGGCTCCAGCCTGGTGGTGACGCACTGGTGCGGCGCGACCTGGATGCCGCCCGACGAGGAAGAGAACAGCCAGACGCCGTCCTTCGCCGCGCTCAAGGCGAGCTGCCGCCCGCGCAAGAACCGGCAGGTGCGGGTGCCCCTGCCCTGACAAGGCGTGTGGGCACCCGCGGCGGGATCAGCGGCCGGTGACCGCCACGTCGCCACAGGCGGGGCCGAAGGTGGCCGTCAGCGCGCCGCTGCCCGCCGCGAAGGCCTGCCGGGCCGCTGCCGGCAGGTTGTCGAACTGCGAGCCACCCAGGGTCAGGTCGTAGGTGATCGACAGCGCCCCCGACACCGGGCAGCCCGTGCCGTCCAGCGCCAGCATGTCGTAGCGCGCGTCGTAGTCGTAGGTGATGTCGTACTGCGGGGTGCTGGTGGCGAAGGCCATGTCGAAGGTGCCGTCGTAGGTCTTGCCGCCCACGTCGTTGTCGACGATGTCGAGCTCGATGACGTAGTCGATGGCCGCCTGCGCGCCCTGGTAGCTGACGTTCGCCGAGATGCGGTTCTCGGTGACGTTGACGGTGCCCTCGGCGACCTGGGCCTGCTGCAGGGTGGCGATCTGCGCGGTCAGCCCGGCCTGAGCCTGCGCCTTGACCTGCTGGTGGCGGGCCGCGACCGCCTGGATGGCGTTGCCGACGCTGCTGATGGCGCTCTGGGCCATGGCCTGATCGGCGCCCACCGGGATCTCCCCGAGCTGGGCCGAGGTGCGCCCGGTGCTCACGCTCTGCTCCTGGGTCTGCACGTCGTCGACGGTGGTCGCCTTCGCCTCGCCGTCGCCGTCGTCGCCACAGGCCAGCACGCTGGCCGCCGCCAGCCCCACCATCATCAGCCGCGCGTTGAGATTGAACGTCATGGGATCCCCTCCAAAGTTCGGTGTCGTGCGGCGCCCCTAGCGGCGCCGCTCGGCGAGTCTAGATTGCAGGCGCCGTGCCGTCATCTTGAGCGCGCGGCCAGCAGCGGCGCGGCCCCGCGGCGGGGGGGCGCCCCCTGGGCGGGGGTGGGGCGCCCCGCCCGCGGGGCCGGGTTGTCTCAAAAATGTGAAAGCGCACCGCGGGCAGATCCGTTGGCGGCGGCGGCCGTATCTCCCCCCGTCCCGAACACCACGGCCTGTCACACACCGGCCCCGCTCCCAGGAGTCCCGCCATGCGCGCCCTGCTCTCGTTGCTGACCATCGCCTTCGCCGGCTGCGTCGTCGCCAGCCCCGCGCCCACCCGCCCGGCCCCGACCGCCCAGGGCGCGAGCGCCGCCGCCCCCGCGCCGGGGGCCACCGCGCCCAGCGCCGCCCCGCTGCAGCTCGCCGCGCCGGCCCAGAGCGGCCCGCTGACCCTCGAGGCCCACCCCCGCTTCGGGCAGGTGCTGATGACCGACGGCGGCGCCGAGCTCGACGTGCTGGTGCGGCTGAAGGCGAACGGCGCCGTGCCCACCGACCGCGCCCCGGTGGACCTGGCCATCGTCCTCGACCGCTCCGGCAGCATGCGCGGTGACAAGATCGTGGCCGTGAAGGCCGCCGCCCTGAAGCTGCTCGACCAGCTCAAGGCCGAGGACCGCGTGACGGTCATCAGCTACAGCGACACCGTGACCGTCGACGCCATCGGCGGGCCCATGGGCCCCAGCGGCCGCGCCCTGCGCGACGCCCTCATCGCCGTCACCGCCACGGGCAGCACCGCCCTGGGCCCGGCCCTGTTCCAGGCCATCGAGCGGCTGGAGGCGAGCGACCGCGGCGAGGGCCGCATGGCGCACGTCATGCTGCTGAGCGACGGGCTGGCCAACGTGGGTGAGCAGCGCCCCCAGGCCATCGGCCAGCGCACGGCGCAGGGCTTCCGCAACGGCGTGAGCGTGAGCACCCTGGGCGTCGGCCTGGACTACGCCGAGGATCTGATGACCCGCGTGGCCGACCAGGGCGGCGGCCGGTACCACTTCATCAAAGACAGCGACAGCGTCGCCGCCGTGCTGAGCGACGAGATGGCCGGCCTGGTGGCCACCGTGGCCCGCGGGGTCGAGCTCGACGTCACCGGCGCGCAGGTCATCAAGGCCTTCGGCTACCCGCTGCAGTCCGTCGACGGCGTCAGCTCGGTGCGCGTCGGCGCCATGGGCGCCGGCCAGACCCGCGAGGTGGTGCTGCGGGTGCGGGTGCCCGCCGGCTCGACCGGCCGGGTCGACCTGGGCCAGCTCAACGTGCGCTTCCGCGACGCCACCCAGGCCGGCGCGCCGGGCAGCGCGCGGCTCGCCTTCACGGTGAACACCACCACCGATCCCGCCGCCGCGAAGGCCAGCGAGGACATCGAGGTGGCCGTGCGGGTCAGCGAGGTCGAGTCGGCCGAGAAGATGGAGCAGGTCGCCATCGCGGCCTCGAGCGGCGACTTCGCCGCCGCCGGCAGCCAGCTGCAGGTGGCCGTCGACGACCTGAAGCGCGAGCTGCGGCGCGCCCCCAAGAGCGCCAAGCTGCAGGCCCAGCTGGCCGACTTCGAGGAGGCCCAGGCCGAGATGAAGGACGCCCGCCGCAGCGACAGCGCCCGCCGCGGCTACAGCAAGAAGTTCAAGTCGAAGGCCTACCAGACCAAGAAGCGCTGACCGCGCCCCGGCCCCTCGCCGGGCCCCGCGGCTGGCCCCGCCGCCCCGCCCCCTGCGCGCCCCCTTTCCTCTGCGCGCCGCCCACCGCAATATGCCGGCCATGAGCACCACCCGCGCCCGCGACGGCATGAACCGCCTCCACCGAGTCCTCACCCGCGCCCTCGACGTGCTGCGGGTCGAGGGTGGAGAGCACGCCCCCACCTGGTCCGACACCGAGCGGCTCAACGGCTACGTGCTGTACGCCCGCTGCACCCTCGACCTGCTCGCCGCCCACCACCAGTCCGAGGACGAGATCGTCTTCCCATTCATCCAGCGCGACGGCCCGCTGCCCGCGGTCACCGCGCTGGACGCCCAGCACCACGCCGTCGAGGCCGCGCTCGCCCAGCTGCGCGTGCGCATCGGGCGGCTGGCGGGCGGGGGGCTCGACGGCCCCGGGCGGCAGGCCTGGCGCGACGCCATCGCCACCCTGCGCGCCGCCTGGGACGCCCACGTCGTGGACGAAGAGGCCGTGTTCGACGCCGCGCTGGTGGGCCTGAGCCCCGACGACGACGCCGCCCTCGCCAAGCGCATCGACCGCCACGGCCGCGCCCACTCGGGCCCGGGTCCGGTGATGCTGCCCTTCTTGCTGTTCAACCTGACCGGCAGCGACCGCCTCGACTTCGAGGGGCGCCTGCCGTGGATCCTCACCGGGCTGCTGATCCCCAAGATGTGGGCGCGGCGCTGGACGCCGATGCGCCCGTTCCTGGTGGACTGCTGAGGGCCGGCTGAGGCGCCCGCGGGCGCCGGCGCAGGGGGGGTCGCCTCAGGGCGCCTTCGCCGGCTTGGGGCGGTCGCGGAACCACACCACCTCGGCGCGGCGGTTCTGCCAGATGCCCTTGTCGTCGCCGCTGTCGGCGGGCTCGGCGCCCTTCACCGACGGCCGGTCGAACCCAAAGCCCACCACGCGGATGATGCCGCCCTTGATGCCCGCCGCGATGAGCGCGCTGCGCACCGCCTCGGCCCGGCGCCGCGACAGCTCCAGGTTGTAGTTGCTGCCCCCCACCTTGTCGGCGTGGCCCTCGACGCGGATCTCGCTG
The DNA here is from genome assembly GCA_030424955.1 of bacterium. Classification (GTDB taxonomy): domain Bacteria; phylum Myxococcota_A; class Bradymonadia; order UBA7976; family UBA1532; genus JACKDL01. The sequence goes on from JAUHVS010000249.1 coordinate 4,389, forward strand.
AGGGCGGGCTCGGCGGCGAGCGCCTGCGCCCAGGCCGTCACCTGCGCGCTGGTCTTGGGGGTCAGCGCGGCAGCGTTGAAGCCGAAGTACACCTTGCCGGACAGCCGCGTGCCGGCGTCCACGACGGGGCCCTGGGTGCGATCGCCGCCCTCGAAGCCCAGCCGGTAGGTCAGGGCGTCCTCGAAGCTCTCGGCGTTGGTGCCGTCGCCCTGGTTGCGCAGCCCCCGCACCCGCACCAGCAGCGCCAGCTGCCCGAAGCGCTCCGCCTTGGGCAGGCGGATGGTGAAGTTCAGCGACTCCACGTGGGTGAAGCGGTCGTAGTCGCGCAGGTCCTGGTAGATGGGCCGCCCGCCGGTGTCGTCGCGCATGAGCACCACCTCGGTGCGGGCGCGCAGCACGTTCTGCCGGGGCACGCGCACCGCCAGATCGATGCTCTCGTCCGCCGCGTAGCGCTGCTTGAGGCCCGTCACGCTGAGCCCGCTGTCGGTGAGCACGATGGCCTTGTCGCCCGCGCCCCCGGTGGCCGTCGCGACGCTCGCGGGCGTCGACGCCGGCGCGCTGGGCGGGGCCGTCGGGGTCGGTTGGCCGTGGGCCATGGTGGCCAGCAAGAGCGCCCCCGGGATGATCCACTTCACTGCTGCACCCCCGTGCGCTCAAGGATCCACTGGCCCCGCGCGGGCGCGGGCAAGGTCACCACCGTCACCGCGTCGCTCTCTTGCACCACCTTGACCCCCTCGGCGGCGGCCATCGGCTGGCCGTCCTGCGAGAAGCGCCACTTGAGGTCCTTGAGCCCTGCGCGGTTGTACAAGACCACCCGGGCGGTGCCGGCCAGGTCCAGGTCGAATCGCCACTTGTCGGTCACGGGCGCGCCGGGCGCGGCCGCGTCGGCCCGGTCCCCCTCGGTCGCCAGGTAGATGCCGCCGCCGGTCAGCGCCCCCAGCAGGCTCTGCAGCTCGCTCTGGAAGGCCGCGCTCGAGTCGGGCTGCAGGAACACCCCGGTGGGCACCCCCGGCCGATCCGAGCGCCGGATGTGGTCCAGCAGGCTCGGGTCGTAGGCCCCGCCCTGCTCGATGAGATCGGCGTAGTAGCCCCCGCACTCGGCGGCGGTGTCGGCGTCCCAGCCGGTGGCCGTGCGGCAGCGCGGCGGGGCGAAGCGCATGTCGAGCAGGCCGACGTAGCGCCGCAGCACCTCGTCGCCCGCGCGCATGCGGCGCAGGTAGCCCGTCAGCCGGTCGCCGGTCTCGCTGAGCCCCACGCAGTGCAGCGTGGCCCCCAGCGCGTGCAGCGCGTCGGCGCTCTGGCGCACCGCCGCCTCGGCGTCCTGCACCACCACGCTCTCGCGGCCATCGGTCAGCAAGATGACGTGCCGCGCGGCGTCCCGATCGCCCTCGGCGAGGCGCCGCGCCGACTCGGTGAGCGCGTCGCGGATGCCGGTGTACGGCTGGGGCCGGGCTGCCGTGCGGAACACCGCCGCGTAGGCCGCGAGCTCGCCGGCGTCGAGGCGCCGGGTGAGCACCACCGACGGGCCGCCGGGCAGGGGCACGGGGGTCACGGTGTCGCCGAACAGCAGCGCCGTCAGCCGCGCGGGCCGGCCGGTGCTCTCGGCGTGGGCCGCCAGCGTCGCGGCCATGCGCACCAGCACGATCTCGCGCTTGCTCGGGGCGTCCGGCAGCGTGGGATCCGTGCGCCGGGTGGGGTCGTGGTAGGCCATCGACAGCGAGGCGTCGAGCAGCAGCACCACGTCCAGGGGCTTGAGATCGCGCCGGCGGGCCGACCAGTCCGTGGCCGCCAGCGCCTTGTAGTCGCGCAGCACCTGCCGCACCACCGGCGCCAGGGCGTCCTCGGGGTTGGTGACGTCGAGGCGGTCGGCGAAGATCGGCGCGCGGCCCTCGACGCACTCCACGTGGGCGGTGGTGCGGTTGGCGACCACCGCGCAGGACACGTCGGCGGTGGGATCGGGCGCGTCCAGCCGCTCCACCTGCACCGAGCGCCGCAGATCGGCCGGCGTGGCGCGATCCAGCTCCCGGCGCAGGGCCTCGAGCAGCTGCACGGTCTCGACGTTGGCCAACAGCTTCGGGAACAGCGCCACCCGCAGCCGCTGCATGAGCAGGCGGAAGCGCTGGGCCTCGTAGCCCTGGCCCGTGATGAGCGTGGCCGACACGCCCGTGCCGTCGCGGGCCTCGGCCAGCAGGCCGCGCACGACCTCGGCGTGGCCGCCCAGGCTCGGATCGGCCAGCAGCCGCTCCAGCGCGCCCACCCAGGCCACCGCGCCGGGGGTCACCTGGCCCGTGCCCTCGCCAGCCACCGCCGCGAGCGCGCCGCGCCCCGCGATGGCCAGGGCGTCGCGCACGTCGGGCGCGGGCAGCGCCGGATCGAGCGCCGCGGCGCGGGGGGCCGACAGATCGAGCCAGGCGGTGTCGAGGGGCAGCTTCGGCCGCAGGCGGCCGCCGGCCTGCCGGTCGGTGATCAGCAGCACCGATCCGTTGAAGAAGCCCATGCCCTGGCCGGGGCCGTCGCGCAGCCACTGGCCCACCTGGGCGACCTCGTCCCAGCCCATCGGGCCGTCGGCGAGGGCCAGCGCGTTGCCGGCCGCCGTCGCGCCCGCCAGGTACACCACCACCACGTCGCCCTGGCTGACGTACTGGAAGGGCGCGCCCTTGCGGAACAGGGCCTGGAACCCGGCCCGGGTGGGCGGCGCGTCGATGACGTGGATCTTGCGGGGGTTCAGGCCCAGCCGCCGCTCGGCGTGCCGGGCCACCCGGCGGGCGCTCTCGGCCGCCGCGGCGTCGCCCGAGGTGGCGATGGCCACGAAGGACAGGCTGCGGTTGGGCACCGCCGCGTGGGCGGTCGCGCCCGGCGCGAGGCCCAGCAGCGCGAGGCCGAGGGCGGCCCACCACAGCCCGCGGAACAACGTCAGCATGGGCACTACTCGCAAAGGCTCATCAACATGTCGATGCCCGCGATGGGCGTCTTGCAGCGGCCCGCCGTCACCCGGCGCTCCAGCTGCGAGATGCGGCGGCACAGGCCCGAGCCCTTCGACAGGCTCTTGCCCGCCGCCTCGGCCCGCAGGGCCGTCCACTCGGTCTGGCAGTCCGTCGGATCGAGGCGCGTGGCCTTCACCCGCCGGGGCGGCTTCGGCTTCTCCACCCGCCGCCGCGGGGCCCGGGTGGCCGGGCGCTTCGGCGGCGCCGAGGCGACGCTGGCGGCGGCGCTGGCGGGGGCGGCCCCTGCGTCGGGGTCCAGATCCAGCGGATCGACGGCCTGGCCCCCGAGCCCCGCCGTGAGGGCGGGCGCCGCGCCGGCGTCCAGCACCAGCCGCGTGACCGCCGTGGCGTCGCTCGGCGCGGGCTGCGCGGTCACGGCCGCGGCGTCCGGCGCGCCGGCGCCTGCCTCGCTGGGGGGCAGCACCGCCCACAGGGCCACGCTCCCCAGCGCCAGCACGCCCAGGGCGAACAGCGCGATGCGCTTGGTGGGCAGCGGCTCATCGGCCGACGCCGCCAGCAGCGCGCGGTGCTCGCCGGTGCTGAGGGACGGGATCTCCATCGGCGTCGGCCCGGGCCAACGCCGATGGAGATC
>JAUHVS010000250.1 GCA_030424955.1 bacterium
TGCTGGCTGCGGCCCGCGTAGCCGTCGGCGAGGTACACGGCCACGCCGGCGCCGTAGCGGGGGTGGTCGACGGTCAGCGCGCCGGCCAGGCGGTCGTCGCGGGCGCGGGCGATACCCCGGGAGCCCTGCCGGTAGAGGCCGTGCAGGGTCACGTCGAGGGGCTCGCCCTGCACCGAGAGCTGCAGCGGCGTGGCCGAGAGCTGCACGGTGAGGTTCTTGCCGTCGTTCTGCTCGCGCTCCGCGCGATCCTCGCCGTTGGTGACCGACACCGCGATGCGCAGGCGGCTGTCCCAGGCCTCGGCGGCGGCCAGCGCGCCCAGGTCGCTGTGGGTGAAGAAGCCGCCGCGCTCGGTGAGCAGCGGGGCGGCGCCGCGCTGGTGGAACCGGGCCTCCAGCGCGTTGATCCACAGGTCGGGCACGAGCCCGGCGCCCACCAGCAGCGAGACGGGGCCCAGGCGGTGGCCCAGGTGGCCCCAGGCGCGGCGGGCGCGGATGACCAGGGAGTCGCCGTCGACGCCGGTGAGGCTGCCGGGGGTGAGGGCGCGCACGGCCTCGAGGCGGAGCTCTACCCCGGTGCCCGCGGCGGTGCCCACCCGGGTGCCCAGCTCAGCGCGGTCGAGGAAGAACTCGCTGAAGGCGGCATCGTCGTCGGGGTGCGTGTCGCGGTAGCCGCCGAAGAGCTGGGCCTCGACCTGCAGGGCCGGGCCCGCGGCGGTGGGGCCCACGAGGCTCTGGAGGGGGCCGCTGGGGGCCGGCGCCGCGGCAGCCAGGGCCGGGGTGAGGGCGCACAGCAGGGCCAGCGCGGGCGCGACGCGGGGGGCCCAGGCTCGGGGGCGGGGGGGCAGGGCGGCGGTCATTGGGCGGGCTCGTTGGCTGAACAGCACGACACCGGCGCGGGGGCGCGGGGTGGCAGGCCCACCTGGTCGCGGGCGCGGCGGTAGCCGAGCAGGGGTCCGTGGCGGCGCAGCAGCTCGGCGAAGCGGGCGGTGTCGGCGTCGAAGGCGGGGGCGTAGGCCGCCAGCGCGGCCTCGGTCTCGGCGATGAAGGCCTGGCCGTCGCCCAGCAGGCGGGCGAGGTGCGGCGCGGCGGGGTCGGGGCTGCGCAGGGTGGGGGACTGGCCGTGCCCGCGGGCGAGCAGCCGCCCGGCGACGGCGCCCAGGGCGGTGACGTCGGCGGGGGTCCAGTCGCCCTCGGCGAGCTTCTCGGCGATGCGCCCCAGGTCGACGCCCTTCTGGTGCTTGGTGCGGTGGCGGATACGGAAGGCCATGGGCGCGACGGTGACGTGGCCCAGCAGGGGGTCGGCCTCGGCCTGCCCCTGCCAGGTGCGCTGCACCAGGGCGGCGCGCTGCGCGTTGTCGGCGAAGGGGCGGCTGGGCCAGGGGGTCACGGGGGCGTAGGCCGCCGGATCGGGTAGCTCTTTGACCTCGATGAGCCAGTCGTCGTCGTCGGCCGCGGTGGGCCCCTCGACCAGGGCGTAGATGCGCAGCACCGGGAAGCTCGACACGCCCGCGCCCAGGCGCCGGGCGGCGTCCTTCAGGGCGAAGGCGGCGGGCCGCGCGAGGCTGGCGGGCCACTGGGCGAGCACGGCGTCGGTGAGGGCCTGCTCGGCGGGGGTCAGCGGCACCAGGGTGTCGGCCACCACGTCGTCGATGGGGGCCTCGATGTCGCCCAGCCGCAGGCGGCGCGCGCCGTCGACGAGCTCGGTGTAGTCGGTGAGGGCCTCGCGGGCCTCGCCGTCGCGGCGGGCGCGGCGGATGAGGTCGTCGACGATGACCCCGGCGCCTGCGCCCGCGGTGATGCGCGCGGGGGGCTGGCCGGCGGCCTCGGCCTGGAGCTCGGCCACGTAGGCGGTGAGGGCGGCGCGCACCAGGGCGGCCTGATCGGCGGCGTCGAGCCCCACCTGCGCGGCGGCCACGTGCAGGCCCAGGGCCAGGCGGCGCACGTCCAGGTGGAAGGGGCCGAAGGTGGCGCCGTCGAAGTCGTTGACCTCGAGGCTGTGCACGCCGTCGAGGTTGGCGACGGTGCCCAGGTTCTCGAGGTGCGGGTCGCCCAGGGCCAGCACCTGGGTGGCGGCGCCGTCGGCGAAGGCGGTGGGCCACAGCCCCGGGCCGGGCTGGCGGGCGTCGGCCAGGAAGATGGGCAGCGTGGCGCGGAAGAAGCCGTGGGGCGTGGCCGCCATCTTGCGGTACGTCTGCGCGGTCTGGTCGGGGTCGCGCTCGGCGAGGGGCCGGTTGGCCTGCACCAGGGCCGCGTGCAGCCAGGCGGGGCGATCGGCGTCGACGGCGTCGGCGCAGCCGGCCAGGGCGACGGCGGCCAGCGCGCCCAGCAGGGCGACGGCCACGCGGGGCTGGGGTCGGCGGGGGTGCAGGTGTGCCACACGCCGTGGTTACCGGGCGCCGATGATCCAAGGGTTTCGCTTGCGTGTCATTTGCATGGCGGGGCCCCGCCCGCGGCGCAGGGGTGCGGCCCGCGGCGACTTGGGGCTATGGTGCGGCCATGCGACGTACCGATCAGAAGCAGGCGATCCAGGCCGCGGTCGAGGCCGCGGGCCGGCCGCTGAGCGCCCAAGAGGTGCTGGAGGCCGCGAGCCAGGCCGTGAGCACGCTGGGCCTCGCCACGGTGTACCGCAACCTGAAGGCGCTGACGGAGAGCGGCTGGCTGCACCCGGTGGAGCTGCCCGGCCAGCCGGTGCGCTATGAGCGCGGGCACCTGCACCACCACCACCACTTCATGTGCGAGACCTGCGAGCGGGTGTTCGACGTGCCGGGCTGCAACCTGCCCGCGGCCGCCAGCGGGGTGCCGGCGGGCTTCGAGGTCAGCCGCCACGAGGTGACCTTCTACGGGCGCTGCGCCGGGTGCGCCGGCGCCTGACCTCGGGGCGGCGGCTCAGTGCGCGTGGATGGCGTCGGTGATCTGGCGCACCACGCCGCGGGGGCCCTGCCGCAGCAGCGAGGCCAGCAGCAGGGCGGTGAGCGCCGCGAGGCAGGCGACCTGGATGGGGTGGCTGCCGGCGTCGGCAGCGGCGTGCAGCGACAGCGAGGGCGGCTGCGAGATCACGGCGTCGGTGAGGTAGCCCAGGCTGACGGCGGTGGCCGTGACGGTGACCGCGAAGGCCACCGCCACCCGCTTGCCGTGCAGCCGCGCGAGCACCCCGAAGGTGGTGGCGTTGGTGGCCGGGCCCGTGAGCAGGAAGGCCAGCGCCGCCCCCGACGACACGCCCTTGTGCAGCAGCACCGCCACCAGCGGGGTGGCCCCCGACGCGCAGACGTAGATCGGCGCGCCCGCCAGGGCGAACACCGGCACCTGGGCCCAGCTGGGCAGGCCGCTGAGCCAGCCGCTGTCCATGCTGGGCTCGAGCAGCGCCGCGATGGCCAGGCCCACCAGCACCCAGGGCAGGGTGTGATCCACCAGCTCGCCCAGGCCGAAGCGCAGGCCGTCCCGCAGGCGCGCCTTCAGGGGGGGGCGGGGGCCGCGGCTTGCGCTGAGCCCGCCGGTGAGGGGCCGGGCGATGAACCGCCGGACGATGAGCGCCGCGGCGAGGGCGGTGATCGTGGCGCCGATGAGGCGGGCGGCGGTGAGCTCGCCGCCCAGCAGGGGCAGCGAGATGAGCACGGCGTCCAGGCCCAGCTCGGGGGTGGCCACCAGGAAGGCCAGCGCCGCGGCGGCGGGCATGCCCGAGCGGCTGAGGCTCTCGTAGAGGGGCAGCACGCCACAGGAGCAGACGGGCAGCGGCAGGCCGAAGGCGATGCCCTTGCCGGCCTGGCTGAGGGGGCCGCCGCGCTGCAGCCAGCCGAGGCCGGCAGGATCGAGGAAGGCCTGCAGGAGCCCGGCGCCGACGAAGGCGATCAGCAGGGCCGGGGCGCTCTCGAGGGCGAGGGTGAAGAAGGTGGCGGCGGCGTCGAGCTCGTCGCCCTCGGGGGTGAGCAGGTGCACGTGGGCCAGGGCGAGCAGCAGGGCGACGCCGCCCAGCGCGCCCACGGCCCCGCCCCAGTGCAGGCCGCGCCAGCCGAGGGCGCGGGGCCCGTCGCCGTGGTGGTGGTCGTGCCCGTGGTCGTGGTGATGGTCGTGGGCGTGGTGGTGCCCGTGATCGTGGGCGTGATCGTGGGCGTGCCCGTGGTGATGATCCTGGCCGTGGGCATGCCCGTCGTCGGGCTCGGCCCAGTGCTCGTGGGCGGGGTCGGGCTCGGCGTCGTGGTGCGTGTGCCCGTGGTCGTGGCCGCCGTGGCCGTGGGTGGGCTCCCCGGCGTCGCGGGGCGCGCCGTGGTGCACCACGACGTGCAGCAGGCTGCCCGCCACCAGCGCCTCGAACAGCGCCAGGCCGCCCTCCGACACGCCGTGGACGGCCTCGGCGCCAGCGAAGAGGCCCACCGCCGTGCTGCCCGCGATGAGGGCGACGATGCCCAGCGCGCCCCGGGTGCCCAGGGCGGGGCGCACGGCGAACCACAGGAACATGCCCAGGGGCAGCCGGTGCAGGATGACGCCGAGGATCAGGTGGTCGTGCCCGTCGCCGTGGCCGTCCAGCGCGAGCGCGGCGCCGTCGGTGAAGGCGTGCACCCCGAGGCCGGCGAGGGCCAGGGCGAGCAGCGCGCCGTGGGCGTTGGCCAGCCGGCCTTCGAGCAGGTAGGGCGCGACGAGGCCCGCGAGGGCCAGCGCGATGGCCGCCCAGCCGCCCTCGTGCACCGCGTGGGGCAGCACGTGCAGCAGCACCAGGCCTGTGAGCGCGGTGAGCACGAAGCCGTCGAGGGCCTCGAGCACCGCGCGCACCCGCCCGAGCGCTGTGACCAGCAGGGGACCGGCGAAGAGGGCGAAGACGCTGGCGAGGAGAAGCTCCACGGCCACCTCGGGGCGAAAGGGCCGGACACCCTGTCATATCGGGGGCCCATTCTCAATAAGCGGTGGCCGGGGCTGCGGGGGCGCGGCCGCGGCGGCGCTGGTCGGGGGCGCGCAGGGTGGCCCGCGGCGCGGTTGGGGGCTCGCCCGGCGGGCCGCCAGGGGGTCGGCTAGAGCACCTTGCGGGGCGGCACGGCGGCGTTGGCGAAGACCAGGCCCAGGGCCAGCGCGGCGGCCACCATGAGGGTCTGCAGGGCGCCCGCGACGCCGCCGGCCGGGTCGCCGTAGAGGGCGCGGTCGATGCTCGCGAACCCCAAGGCGCCCGGCACCAGCAGCACGATGGCGGGCACCAGGAACACCTGGGCGGGGCGGTCGCGCAGGCGGGCCATGAGGTTGGCGAACAGGCCGCAGGCCAGCGCGCCGACGAAGGCCGCGGCGGGCCCGGCGAGGCCGGCGCGCTCGGTGGTGATGGCGGCGCCCCAGGCGATGAGCCCGCCGATCACAGCGGCGCTGGCGTCGCGGGGGTGCACCGAGAACAGCGGCAGGAAGGCGACGCCGGCGATGATGGTGGCCAGGCCCGCCACCCACAGGCTGGGCGGGAGGCCCTCGGTCATCGGGGGCAGCGCGCCGCTCACGGCCCGCTCCAGCGCCCACACGCTGCCCACGCCGAACAGCAGCGACAGGAACACCATGGTGGCGTCGAGCAGCCGGGCGGTGCCGGACACGAGGTTCTTGTGGGCCAGCTCGGACAGCCCCGCCGTGAGGCTCAGCCCCGGTACGTTGACGATCAGGCCGCCCAGCACCAGGGGCTTGCGGGCCAGGGTCGGGTCGAGCTCGCCGGCCGCCCACGCCGCCAGCCCCACCACCACGCCGGCGCTGAAGTCCACCAGCAGGCGGGTGCGGCCGCGGCGGCCGAGCTGGACGCCCAGGGCCACCGAGATCAGCCCCACCAGCCCGGCCAGCAGGATGCCCATCGGCCGCGCCCCGAAGGCCGCGGCGGCCGAGGCCGAGGCGGTGCCGCCCGCCAGCACGACCCACAGGGTGTGGTGCCGCGGGGCGCGGGACTGGATGGCGTCCATGGCCGCGTGGGCGCCCCGCACGTCCAGCCGGCCGTCGGCGATGCCGTTGAACACGCCGTCGAGGGCGGCCAGGCGATCCAGGGCGATGGACCACTGCTGCACCCGCACGAGCCGCACGGTCGGCGCGGCGTGGGTGAAGCCCTCGTCGGCCTGGGCGAGGCTCATCCACAGGCCGGTGGGCACCGCGAAGACCTCGGCGTGGAAGCCGTGGGCTGCGGCCGCGTAGTGCAGCGCGCTCTCGAGGCGGTGGGTGCTGCAGCCGTGCCCCAGCAGCATGCGGCCCAGGCGGGCGAGGGCGTCGGCGAGGGCCTCGCGCTCGGCGCACTGCGCCGGCGGCAGGCGTTGTTCGGCGGACGGCACGATGGGGTCCAAGGGCCCCTCCCTGGTCGGCGAGGGCGCGGACCCTGCCAGGGCCGCGAGGCGATTACAAATCACCTTCAAGACAACGGGGTGACAGCCCGCTCGGCCCCAGGGCTGGGGCGGGCTGGCGGCCGCCCGCGCCCTACCAGGGATCGCCGAGCACGACCTCGCTCCCGGCGTCGAACCAGAAGCCCAGGCTGAGCTCGCGCTGCGCCCCGGGATCGAGGGTGACCGCGCTGTGCACCAGGCCGTCGCTGTCGGGGGCGGGGGGCCCCTCGCTGCACAGGTGGAGCGAGGGCTGCACCGTCAGGGCGTCGAGCTCGCTGACCGGCAGGCGCAGGGTCACCTGCACGTCGGCGGGCTCGGCGCCCACGGCCTGCAGGGTGACGGTCTGCACGAAGTGCGTGCGATCGCTGGCCAGCAGCTTCTTCTCGTGCACCCGGCGCCGGGCGTAGGTCACGCGGAAGCGGTCGTCGCTGCCGAAGGACAGCTCAAAGGCCTCCCCCGGGCCCACGTAGCCTGTCTCGCCCTCGCCCAGCCACGCGCCGTGGGCCATCAGCCGCACGGGGCCCGCCAGGATGGGCTCGGGGCTGGCGTTGTGCAGCCGGGCGATCTGGAACACCTGGGCCTTGGCCTCGGGGCGGCAGCACAGGCTGTGCTCGGCGGCCACCTCGACGCTGTGGGCCGCGAGCCGGTGCGGCCGGCCGTCGCTGGGCACCGACACCGGGGTGCCGATGCGCAGGGTGCGGGCCTCGCCGCCGTCGTAGACCCCCGCCACGGCGGCCTCGCCGCTGTCGGTGGCCACCGCCTCGTCGCGGTGGGCCAGCACCACCTTCTTGCGATCAGCCTTGGCCCGGGCGGTCAGCCGGTCGGCGTGCAGGGGGGGCAGCGCCGGGTGGGCGGCGGGGCGATCGGTGCTGAGCACCAGCTCGACGTCCCGCCAGTCCAGGCCCGTGCGCTGCCACACGGTGGCGCCGGTGGTCCAGCGCACGCGGTCGTCGGGCAGGCGCTCGGCCTCGTGGCTGGGCCGCCACAGCGCGCACGGGGTGACGGCGTTGAGCTGCAGGGGGTGGGTGCCGGCGGTGGCCGCGAGCACCCGCACCCGCACCTCGGCGACGAGCTGGTGGCCGTCGCGCTGCCCCAGGGCGTCCAGGCCGGCGACGTGCTCGGCGAGGGCCGCCTGCGCGTCGGCCAGGGCGGTGTCGGCGGCGTCGCAGGCCCCGTCGGCGGCGTCGCAGGCGGCCTCCAGGCGGGCGACGCCGGCGGGCCAGTCGCCGGTGTCGGCGGTGGCCCACACGGCGCGGCCGAGCTGGCCCACGTAGCGGGTGAGGGTGTGCCGGGCGGCCTCGGCGCGGGCCACGGCCTGGGTCACGCGGCGCTCACAGGCGCCGACGTGGGCCTCGGCGGCGTCGCGGGCGGCCTTCAGCTCGGCCCGCCGCGTGGCGTCGGCGGCGGGGGAGAGGGTCCAGCGGCGGGTGACGCGCACCGACTCCACCTGCGGGGCGCCCTCGCCCAGGCAGCGGGCGGTGAGGCGGGCGTCATCGAGCAGCGGGCTGAGGCCGGTGACGGTGATCTCGCTGCGGCCGGCGGGGATCCGCACGGGCCCCGAGTGGGTCAGCGCGCCGCGGTCCTCGAACAGGGTCACGCGGATCAGCGGTAGGGCGACGGTCTGG
>JAUHVS010000251.1 GCA_030424955.1 bacterium
GCGGCGCCGGCGGCATGGGCGGCGCGGGCGGCGCCGGTGGCGCGGGCGGCGGCATGGGCGGCGACGGCACCTGTGACGCCCCCATCGAGTTCACCGACAACGGCGACGGCACCTTCACGGCGACCGGCACCGTGTCCGAGGACAGCTTCCAGGGCTCCTGCTCGACCACCGACGACGGCATGGGCGGCGCGAACCCCGCGGCGGACGCCGTGGCGATGTTCACCGCGCCGGCGGCGGGTGTGTACCGCTTCGACACCATCGCCAGCGACTTCGACACCGTGCTGTACGCCCGCACCGACTGTGCCGACGCCGGCACCGAGCTGGCCTGCAACGACGACTTCGGCGACTTCCAGGCCGGCGAGATCCAGAGCCTGATCGCCGTGAACCTCGAGGCCGGCCAGCAGGTGTTCCTGTTCGCCGACAGCTACTCGGGCGTCGACGCCAACGGCTTCACCATCACCGCTGAGGCGGTCGAGGCCGATCCCCCCACCATCACCGAGGCCACCGCCGTGCGCTCGGCCGCCGGCGTGGGCATCACCGCCACCGGCATGGATCCCCAGGACGACGTCGGCAGCTTCGGCATCGTGATGCTCGACGCCGACGGCAACGCCATCGAGCTGCTCGACGAGAACGGCGCGCCCACGGGCCAGACCGAGATCGCCCCCGTGGCCATCGGCCAGGTCGGCACCGTGACCAGCGCGGACGGCAGCTACGAGGTCTCGATCCAGATCCCCTTCGAGGCCCTGCCGGAGCTCGAGGGCGCGGCCAGCATCGAGTTCTGGACCATCGACGCCCTGAGCCTCGAGAGCGCCCGCCTGCCGCTGGCCTTCGAGGCCGCCGCTGAGCTCGCCCCCGGCGACGCCTGCGAGCCCGGCAGCGTCTTCGCCGCCTGCCCGGCCGACACCGCCTGCCTCGACCGCGACGGCGACGAGGCCACCACCTGTGAGGCCGCCACGGCCCCCAGCATCATGAACCTGCAGGCGTTCCTGAACACCACGCCCGACCAGCTCGCGGTGGGTGTCATCGCCATGGGCATGGACGCCGAGAACGACGTCAGCGCCAACATGGAGCTGGCCCTGCTCGACATGAACGGCGAGCCCATCGACTTCGGCGCCCCCGGCGAGCCCCAGCCCGCCGTCTTCAACGTCGACTTCGCCGACGTGGTGCAGGCCGACGGCAACTTCACCGTGACCGTCAGCGGCGAGCTCACCGACATCCCCGTCGCGCTGCTCGAGACCGTCGCCCAGGTCCGCGTCACCGTCTTCGACGAGACCGGCCTGGCCAGCGAGCCCGCCTCGGCGGCCCCCGAGGCCCCCGCGGCCCTCGAGCCCGGCGCGGCCTGTGACGTCGCCGGCGCCCTGAACGTGTGCCCCGAGGCGCAGGTGTGCGTCGGCCCCGACGCCGAGGCCCCCGCCGAGAACGCCGTGTGCACCAACGCCACCGCGCCCACGATCACCTCGGCCATGGCCTACCTGAACCCCGGCGACGCGCCGGTGTTCGGGGCGGTCATCGAGGGCATGGACCCCGAGAACAACGCCACCGGCGTGTACATCATGCTGATGGACGAGGCGGGCGCCGAGATCCCCCTGACGGACGTGATGGGCGTGGGCGTGCCCGTGGGCTTCACCGCCAGCCAGCTCGGCGAGATGGACACCTTCACCGGCAGCATCGGCTTCGCCCTGGCCGCCCTGGTGGACTGCAGCGCGGCCTTCGACGACGCCTTCAACAGCTGCCTCGACGAGACCGGCGACCTCTTCGGCTGCCTCGGGGCGGGCCAGGAGGCCGAGGGCGCCTGCATTGAGGCGGCCCTGCCCAGCCTCGCCGGCGCCGCGGGCGTGAAGTTCAAGGCCTTCGACGCCACGGGCGCCGAGAGCGAGTGGACCGACACCATCGCCTTCGCCGCCCCGCCCATGCTCGAGGCCGGCGCCAACTGCCTGGCCGGCGGCGCCATCGGCACCTGCGCCGAGGGTCAGCTGTGCATCGAGAGCGTGTGCGCGGAGCCCGTCGTGGAGTGCCCGGCCGAGTGGGCCGTGGCCAACCTCAACGACGGCATGCAGGAGAACGGCGACTTCATGGTCGCCGGCGACAACAGCGCGAGCGCCATCACCGGCGGCGGCACCTGCGGCGGCGGCGGCCCCTCGGACGTGGTGGCCTTCACCGCGCCGGCGGCCGGCGACTGGAACTTCTGGATCAGCGACAGCGCCGAGGGCGTCGACACCCTGATCTTCGCCCGCAACTTCTGCGCGGTGCCCGAGGCCGAGCTCGCCTGTAACGACGACTTCGAGGGCCTCGAGTCCTTCCGCTCGGGCGTCACCGTCGCGCTTGAGGCCGACCAGATGGTCTTCATCTACGTCGACAGCTACCAGGGCGAGAGCGCGGGCGCCTACACCCTCATGGCGTCGCCGAACGCCATCCCCGTCGCCGCCGAGTAAGGCGCCGCGACCCCTGCGCGCGCGGCCTCGCGCTGCGCGCGCCCCCCGCCCCTCTTGTGGATTGCGCCTCGGCCCGCTCGCCGTTAGTTTGCGCGCCATGCGTATCGACGACCTGAAGAACGAGCGTGTCGGCATCTGCGTCTCGGGCGGCCTCGACAGCAAGACTGTCGCCTCCCGCATGACCCAGGCCGGCGTTGATGTGGTGTGCTTCACGGCTGATCTCGATCAGCCCGACGAGGCCGACGTCAACGACATCCCCAACCGCATGGCCCCCACCGGCGTCACCACCCACGTGGTCGACCTGAAGGACGCCATGGCCGAGGCCTGCTTCCTCGTGCTGCGCGCCCAGGCCCGCTACGACGGCGGCTACTGGAACAGCACGGGCATCGCCCGCGCGGTGACGGTGTCGGGGCTGCTGCCCGCCATGCGCGCCGCCGGCTGCACCGTGCTGAGCCACGGGGCCACCGGCCGCGGCAACGACCAGGTGCGCTTCGAGCGCTACACCAACGTCCTCGACCCGAAGATGAAGGTCTACGCCCCCTGGCGCGATCCGGGCCTCCTCGCCGAGTTCCCCGGCCGCAAGGAGATGGCGGCCTACCTGCAGGCGCAGGGCATCGAGGCCGACGTCGGCCCCAAGAAGCGCTACAGCACCGACGCCAACCTGTGCGGGCTGAGCCACGAGGCCGAGGATCTCGAGAGCCTCACCACCGGCAGCCGCATCGTCGACCCCATCATGGGCGTGTGGCCGGAGCAGGCCCCCGACGCCGTCGAGACCGTCACGATCCGCGTCGAGCAGGGCCGCGTGGTGGCCCTCAACGGCCAGGCGGTCACGCCGCTGGAGGCCATGCGCCAGGCCAACGTCATCGGCGGCCGCTGCGGCGTGTGGATGCGCAACGCCCTCGAGAACCGCGTCATCGGCACCAAGAGCCGCGGCGTGTACGAGGCCCCGGGCATGGAGGTGCTCGGCGCCGCCATCGCCACGGTCTACCAGGCCACCATGGACCGCCGCGCGGCGGGCCTGTTCGCCAGCATGAGCAAGCTGGTCAGCGACCAGATCTACGACGGCCGCCTGTACGATCCGGCCACCCGGGCGGCGCTGGCCGCCATCGACAGCCTGACGCAGTACGCCACCGGCACCGTCGAGCTTGGGCTGTACAAGGGCAACGTGTACTTCCAGAAGCTCACCGACTGCCCGCACAGCCTCTACAACGAGGCCGACAGCTCGATGGAGGCCAGCGACGGCCTCAACCCGGCCAGCTCCCAGGGCTGGCTCGAGGTGTCGAGCGTCGAGGCGCTGAGCATGGCCCTCGCCGGCCAGATCAAGCGCGACTGACGGCACCGCTCAGCCCGCCCGCCCAGCGCCGCGTGGCCCTCCATGAGGGCCCGCCGCGCGCCCCCTGGCGGCCCGCGCGCAACCTGCTAGGGTAGCGCGATGCGCTCGCCCGCCCGCCCCACCCACGCCGCCGTCATCTGGCCCATCGCCGCCTGCCTGAGCGCGCTGCTGGGCTGCGTCGACGTGCAGCGCGCCGACGTGGCGGTGCCCGAGTTCGGGGCGCCCCGGGCAGACCTGGCCGGGTTCGATGCCGCCGAGGTCGACGACGGTCGCCCGGCCGATGTGGGCGCCTCGGATCGCGGGCCGGCCGCGGACGCCGCCCGGCCGGACGCGGCTGGCCCCGAGGCCGGGGTGGACGCGGCCACGGTGGACGCTCAGCCCATCGACGCCCAGCCCACGGACGCCGTGCTGCCTGACGCGCGCCCTGTGGACGCCGCGGTGGACGCGCAGCCCGTGGACGCGCAGCCCCTGGACGCGCAGCCCGTGGACGCGCAGCCGGTGGTCGACGCGGGGCCGCCGGTGTGTGTGCCCGCGCCGGAGCAGTGCAACGGCGCCGACGACGACTGCGATGATCAGATCGACGAGGACTTCCCGCAGGTGGGCGAGCGCTGCACCGAGGAGATCGGCGCCTGCCGGCTGCGGGGCCGTGTGCAGTGCGATCCCGACGGGGTCGAGCTGTGCCTGGTGGAGCCGGGGCTGACCCTGAACCAGCGCGAGCAGCTCATCAGCGGCTGCGGCTGCAACACGGCGCCCGTCAACGGGCCGCGGCGCTACGTGGCGTGCAATGGCCGCAACACGTGGGCCGAGGCCGACGCGGTGTGTGGCTGGCTCGGGATGTCGCTGTGGATCATCGACGACGCCGACGAGGCGGAGTCCCTGCGCGTCTCGCTCCAGTTGCTGCTCAACGGGGGCGCCAACGGCTGGTGGGTGGGGCTGACCGACGCTGAGGTCGAGGGCGAGTTCCGCTGGCTCGATGGCCGCCCCGTGGCCGACGGTCACGGGGTCTGGTTGGAGGGCGAGCCCAACGACTTCCAGATGGGCGAGGACTGCGGCCTCTGGTACCCCCAGGCGCGGGGCCTCAACGATGGGGACTGCGCGATGCCCAGCCGCTTCGTCTGCGAGCCCCCGAGCGTGGAGTAGCCCAGCGCCGCCTCGGCCCGCCGGCCGCGCTCAGCGCGGATCGGCCAGCCGCCCCATGAACAGGATGCTGTCCGTCGGCTCATCGACGATGAAGAACAGCAGCGGGCGGTCGAGCGCCATCGGCTCGAACACCGGCACCGACGTATCACCCACCACCACGGCGGTCGCCGCGGCGGCCTCGGTGCCGGCCTCGTCGATGCCCACGAACGCCTTGTGCAGCACGTCGGTGATCTCGAGGTTGCGGGTGCCGTCCATGCCCGAGAAGTCAGCGCCGGCGAAGGCCGAGCCCATGCCCATCGCCTGCAGCGGCGCGGTGAGGGGCAGGTCGGTGTCGAAGGTGAACTTGGGCACCGACAGCTCGAGGCTCAGCGGGCTGAGGCCGTCGCGGATCGCCGCGAAGCCAGCGGCGTCCAGGCCCGCCTCAAAGTCGGCGAGGGTGCCGGCGGGCGGCGCCACCAGGATCATCGACAGGGTGCCGCCCAGGTAGGGCAGCCGCACCGCGTCGTAGTCGGCGCCCTGGTGGCCCAGGAAGCTGTCCATCACCCGCATGGTGGGCACGGCGACGGTGTCGCCGCTGGCGAGGGTGAAGTCCGCGTCGGCGGTGCCGCCCTCGGCGAAGGGCGTCTGCCAGCTCGCCTTGAAGTAGATGGCGTTGGTGAGCACCAGCCGGGTCGCGCTGCCGACGCTGCCCTCGGGCAGCAGGTCCTGGATGCGGTCCTGGGTGGCGTCCTCGACCCAGCCGTTGATCACCTGGCGGGCGGCCTCGGCGTCGGCGGCGAAGTCCAGCAGGCGCATCCCCGCGCCGTAGTTCACCGCCAGGGTGTCGAGGAAGCTGTCGAGGAACCCGTAGCCCGTCTGGCCCCACAGGGCGTTGGCGATGCTGAGCTGGAAGGCCTGGCCGTCGGGGCAGTCGGGCCCGTCGCAGACGTCGACGTCGTCCGCGCGGCTCGCCAGCGCGAGGTCGAGGCGGTTCGCGGCGGCGTGCAGCTCGGCCTGGGGCAGGTCGAAGTGCAGCGTGCTGGCCATGTCGGTGGCGGTGTCGCCGCGGGCGCCGGCCCAGGTCATGCCCAGGGCCTGGTGGATGCTGAGCGGGCTGAAGAACAGGTTGTCGTGATCGCCCCGCACCTCTTGGAAGAGGTCGAAGGCGAAGCGGTTCATGCCCTGGGTCAGCGCGGCGAGCTGCGCGTCGTCGGCGGCCGGGTCGAGGTCGCGGGCGAGGGCCGACTGCAGCAGCCCCGGGCCCGCACCGCCACCCGCGCCGCCCATGCCGCCGGCGCCACCGCCGCCACCGGCACCGCCCATCCCCAGGTCGGCGGCGTCGCCGCTGCTGCCGTCATCGCAGCCGATGAGGGGGGCCACACACAGCAGGGTGCCCAGGAGCAGGCGTCGGGGCAGACGGGGCAGGCGCATGAGGGCGGGTCGGGACAGCGAGGGGCGAGACATGGGGATCCTCCATGGCGTGGCTGAAGTGGGTCACTGCCAGGGGAGGGGTGCAGCGGCCGTGCCAGCCGCGGGGGCGCGCGGCCTGCACCGCGCAGCCCCCACAGGGGCGCGGGGGGCCGCGGCAAGAGAAGACCCCAGGGACCCACGTGGGGATGTGGCGAGTGTGGATCCCTGGGGAAGAACTTCAGAAATCTGTGGGCCGGCGGGGGCGCGCCGGGCAGCGGGCCGGGCCGCTGCGGTGACCCACCTTCGCCGCGCGCCCCGCGCCGGGCACCCCCAAAAAACGCGGGGGGTCTGCCCACGGGGCGGGGCTGGCGGGTTCATTGTCAGCCTGAGAGTGGTTTTCTATCAGGTTTGGGTTGATCGACCGTTGGTGCATCCCGTTCATTGTGGCCCGTTCGGGCCGCCAGGCGGTCCGCCACGGCGCGTCATGGGGAGTCAATCGTGGGAATGGATCAGCACGCCCCCGCCGCGGGGGCGCCGGGCGCGCCGGGGCCTCGCCGCGCCCGCCCGGCGGCGGCCTGGCGGTGGCTCGCGGTGCTCGCCGTGGCGGTAGTGGGCGTGGGCTGGGCGGGCTCCGCCGCCGCCCACGTCTTGGTAGACGTGGTCACCTCGGCCAGCCGCAGCATCAACCCGCTGCGGGCCTGCGACTTCGATCGCGACGGCGCGATCCGCGACTCCGAGTACTGCCGCTGTGACGACGCCGCGCGGGCCGGGGACGGCAACTACCACCGCCGCGGATCGCAGGAGTTCTGCGCCTGCGATCCCGCCCGCCAGCACTGTGAGCCCGACGGCACCTACGCCGACGGCACGCCGCGCTACCGCTGGACGCTGGACTGCAACGACTTCAGCGCCGCCACCTACCCCCAGCGCTGCGACGCGCAGGACTGCAACCCCAGCCCCGCGGCGCACCCCCACTGCGCGGGCATGGTGGGCGGTGGCGGGGGCGGCGACGCCGACGGCGACGGGCACCGCGGGGTGGCGAGCGGCGGCGATGACTGCGACGACCGCAACCCGTCCATCTTCCCCGGCGCCCCCGACGGCTGCGGCGACGGCATCGACGCCAACTGCGACGGCCTCGACTGCAGCCAGGTGGACGCCGATCAGGACGGCGCCCCGGCCGACGTGGACTGCGACGACCACAACCCCGCGGTGTCCCCAAACGCCGTCGAGCGCTGCGGCAACGGCATCGACGACGACTGCGACGGCGAGGACGCCGTGTGCGCGCAGGACGAGGATCACGACGGGCACGACGCCGCGGCCGTGGGCGGCGACGACTGCGACGATCTGAACAGCGGCGTGTGGCCCGGCGCCCCCGAGGTGGTGGACGACGGCGTGGATCAGGACTGCGACGGCAGCGACCTGACGGCGGCCGAGGCCGACCGCGATGGCGACGGCTTCGTGGCCGCCCGCTTCGGCGGGGGCGACTGCGATGACGAGGACGCGACCCGCCACCCGGCGGCCCTGGACGCCTGCGGCGACGGCGTGGATCAGGACTGCGACGGCCGCGACCGGGTGTGCTCGGCCACCAGCGATCTGGACCGCGACGGCGTGCCCGGCCGGGCCGACGGCGGCGGCGACTGCGACGACCT
>JAUHVS010000252.1 GCA_030424955.1 bacterium
CACCCTGACATCGCGCCGGGGGCGGCGTGGGTGCTGCGCGTGGCATCCGCCGAGGCGGCCGGGCAGCTGCTCGAAGGGGACACACCCGACGAAGCGCTGCTGGACAGCGCCGCGGAACAGACGCCGCTGTCGTTCAGCTGTCAGCAGGAGGGCCGCGTGCTCGTGACGGTGGAGGACGAGGCGGGTGAGCGGCTGGCCGAGGCGCGCATCGCCTGTGTGTCGGCGGCCGAGCTGCCCTTTGTGTGTGGTGGTCCCGTGCCAGAGGACGCGGCGCCGCTGCCTGACGCGCTGCCCGATCTGGGGCCACCCGACGCTGCGCCGGCCGATCTGGGGCCGCTTGAGCCCGCAGTGCTTGAGGTGGTGGGCGAGCGGTCGCTGCGGTTGAGCTGGCCCGAGCACCCCGTGCCGGGGGCGCCGGTAGAGGCCGAGATTGTCGTCGAGGTGCGCCGCGGCCGGGCGCCTGTGCAGGGCGCCGTCATCAGCCTCCAGGAGCGGCGGGCGCGCCAGGCGCCCGTCTGGGTGAGCCCCGTCGAGGCGACAGACGCGGCCGGTCGCGCGCGGGTGGAGGTGTTCCCGCTACGGTACCGCGACACGGGGCGGCTCTGGCTCATGGCGACGCTGCCCGATGGCACCGTGGTGGAGGCCGAGGCGCCCGTGGTGGTCACCACGGTCTCGGCGCCCGTCGCGGAGGTGCTCCTGCGCTGTGATGAGCCCCGGATCCCTGGCTTTGCGGGCGCAGACGCAGACGGCCGGATCATCCCGCTGGCCGACGCGGGCGCTGACTGCCGAGTGCTGACCCTGGACAACGCGGGGGCAGGCGTCGGGGGGGTGCCCGTGGTGCTCGTCGCCGAGGCGGGGAGCGTGCCGGGCGACGTGGTGACCGACGAGACGGGGCTCGCGACGTTCCGCTGGTGGAGCGACGGGAGCTTGCCCTACAGCGTCTTCGACGATCCCTCACCCGCGGACGCGGCGCTGGTGCTCATCGCGATGACCCCGGGGCAGGAGCGCTTCCAGGACGTCGACGGCAACCCCGGCGAGTTCAGCCGTGCGATCGACCAGCTGGCGCGGGAGCACGACCTGAGCGAGCCCTTCCTGGACCTGAACGGAGACGGGCAGTGGACCCGGCTGTTGCCCCCCTCGCAGCCCGGCGACCCCCTGCGCGACGAGCCCTTCTTCGACACGAGCGGCGATGGCGTCTTCGACCCGGCCAACAACAACTGGGACGAGCAGACCGACGTGTGGGCGAGCACCTCGCTGACCTGGACCGGGCCGCCCGTGCCCGAGCGGACGGCGCTGCTGAGCGAGCCGGACACCCGGCCCGGCTGCATCGGGGGGCAGGGGCTCCGCGTGCTTCAGGGCGAGCGGCATCGGTTCGAGCTGCACGTGGCCGACCGCTTCGGTCGCTGCCCGTGGGGCGTCGCCCGGGTGACGCTGTCCGGGGCGGGGCGACTGGTAGACCAGCCCGACACCATCGATCTGAGCGCCTCGTGTCAGGCGGACGGCAGCCCGCGCCCGATCCCCATCGAGGTGGAGTTCCTCGATCAGGAGCGGCTCATCGTGTCGGTGGAGGTGGAGGGCAGCCCCGACGGCGATCAGCCGGCCCAGCGCCTGAGCCACGTGCTGTGCCCGCGATAGGCCTCTGGGGCCGGGGCGCTTGAGGCCACGGCGCGAGCCGGCGCTCGCGCGCTGCCGAGGATGACATCGCACATGGGTTCACCGGGGCCGTGCCCCGGGGCCCGAGCCTTCGCGGTTGCGGCGGCCCCCCGCCGGCCCGATGCTGAGGTGCCATGCGTATCCCTCCCATTGCCTGCCTGCTCGCCCTCGCCCTCGCCCCCCCGGCGGCGGCGCAGCTCTTCCCCCAGACCGACGGCGACCTGACCTTCGAGGCCGTCGAGCCCGGCAACCGGCCGTGGCTGGGGGCCGACGCCTACTTCTTTCGGGACGCGAGCGGCGACGAGTACTACGCGCGCTCGGAGTTCTTGAGCTGCCGGCGCACCCCCGACGACCCGTGGCGGGTGGTCGTGCGGGTCGGCGACAGCCGGCGGCCCGACTGGTTCGCCGGCGCGGTGGGCGACGGCGCCGTGTTCGCGGTGCCCTTCGCCGCGGGCGGCGAGTGGAACGTCGAGGTCTTCCGCGGGGACTGCACGGCGCTGTGGGACGCGCTGGGGGACGGGCCGCTCCGGGAGTCGGCGCAGTTCGTGTTGCCCCGGCTCGGCAGCTGGCTGCGCCTGGTGCCCGCCATCACCGCGAGCCAGAACGGGCGGGCCTTCGCGCTCGGCGACACGCTGTGCCTGGGCAGCGCGGGCCAGAGCCTGGGCGTCTGGTGTCTCGACGCGGCTGCGCAGGCGTTCGAGGTGCTGGTGGATGGCACGACGCTGCCCGACTTCCTGACGGGCGCGTCCGGGGCGCTCTCGGCGCTGAGCCTGGCCATCGGGCGCGACCTGACCGTGCCCCCGATCGAGCTCCAGTGGCGGCTCAACAGCCTCGAGCCCCTCGCGGACGGCACCCTGGCCGCCATGGTGAGCGCCGGCGCGGGCAACCCGGACCAGGTGGGCCTGCAGTGGGTCGTGCGGGTGCACGGGGACCGCAGCGTCGAGGTGTTGCTCGGCCCGATCGCCCGCTACAAGCACGTGGACGACCGGCTGTGGAACCCGCGCACGGACGGCCCCACGGTGCTGGGCTCGGGCAGCGAGCTGTTCTACGACCCCGTCTGGGACGCCCTGTGGCTGGGCCCCGTGGGGGGCTGGGTGCACTCGACGCACCGCGATGGCATGAGTAGCCGCGTCGATGACTACAAGACCGAGGAGGGCAGCACCGGGGTCGGCTACCGGATCGTGCCGCTGCAGGGCGGCGGGTCCGGCTACCTGGACCTGTCGGAGCGCATCATCACCGCGCAGCGCAGCCCCGCTGAGCCTGCGCCCGTCGACATCTTCGGCCCGCCGCGGCGGGGCTGCTACGTGCCGCCGGTGCGGGCTGCGGGCTTCTCGGCCCGGGGCGGCGATCTGGTCTTCGAGGTGCCCAGCTCGTCCCCCGAGGGCCGCGACGCCTACCAGCGCCTGGTCTTTGACCGGGGGACCGTGGACCTCGACGCCGACGGCCTGACCTGGGCCGAGGAGGTCGCGCACGGGACCCGCGACTTCGACGCCGACTCCGATGGGGACGGGGTGCTCGACGGCATGGAGGTGGCGGTCGGGCGCGATCCCAGCGCGCCGCAGCCGCCGGCCTTCGCCTTCCCCGTCGCCCTCGCGCCCAGCCCGCTGCTGCTGGCGCTGTCGGGGTCGCTGGTCGAGCTGAACCGCGCGGACCAGACCCTGGCTCAGGGGTCGGCGCTGGTGGCGAACGGGCCGCACTGCCTGTGGCTGGAGGTGGGCGTCGCCGGCTGCGTCTCGGCGGACGGGCGCGTGCTCGCCCGCTGGTCACCCATCGCGCGGCCCAACCCGGTCGCGGTCGTCGCGGTCGACGGGACCGTCGCGGCCGCGCCCGACAGCGATGGGATCCACCGCGTGGATCTGGCCACGGGGGCTCGGACCCTGTGGGTGCCCCGGGCCACCCTCGACGGGATCTACAACCGCCAGGCGATCGACGTGCTGCCCGAGCGCGATCTGTATCTGTTCCCGTACGACGCCGAGACCCTGATCACCCACCCGGTGGGCATCCGGACGGCGAGCAACGAGGCCTACCGGGCCGTGCGCTTCGATGGCACCGGGCAGGCGGAGGTGCTCGCCGATATGCCCGCGCTGTTGGCCGACGGGCGGGATGGCCGGTCCCACGAGGTGAGCCTGGAGGGCTCGGACTGCAAAGGGCTGACGCTGGAGGCCCCGGTGAACGCCGGCGTCGGCTACCACGCCGCGACCGGGCGCCTGACCCTGGGTATCCGCGGCAACTGGGAGAGCTACCTGCTGGGGCTGCACCCGAGCGAGCCGCCGCTGGCCCTGCAGACCTCGCGCGCGCTCATGCAGCGCGAGGTCGACGACTTCGCCGTGTGGCCCATGCCCGGCCTCGTGGGGGCCTTCCCCTTCGCCTACAGCCCGCTCGCCGATGGCAGCTACTTCACGGGGTGGAGCGCGGTGGGCCCGCACCTGGAGCACGCGCCCCGCAACCCGTGGTCGTACCAGATGCTGGGCAGCGCGGTGACCGGCGACTTCGGCCAGTACGCCCATGGCATCACCCAGAGCTGGACGAGCTGTGGCCACGCGCAGCTGGACTGGCACGGGCTGGAGTGGGTGGTCTATGAGCGCCGCGTACGCCCGGGGGACACACTCCTCATGGGCCGCGGGCTGCACCCGTACCGCCGTGGCATCGACGGGACGATGCTCTGGGCCATCGGGCCGCGGGGCGGGGCCAACCCGCTGTGGGCGCGGGGATCGGCGGACATCGTGGGGCCGACGGGCATGGACGTCGCCGCCGACGGCACGCTGTGCGTGGCCGACCGCGGCGGGCAGCAGCTCTTCGAGCTGGCACCGCTCGACGATGGCTCGATGATCCCACAGACCGTCGTGCGCCGTGATCAGGGCTTGGACGTCATCGACTGCCACTATGACGGCGAGGATCTGGTGTGGCTGACGGGTGATCCGCCCACGGTCACGGTGGTCAACCGGCGCACCGGGGCGCTGGTCTTACAGACCGCGGTGGCGTCGGACATACCGGGCGCGCGGCCGGGGGCGCTGGCCCGCAACGCCGAGGGCGACGTCGAGGTGGTGTGGCTCGAGCCCGGAACAGGCGGGTTCCGCGGGGGCGTGATCACGCAAGCCGGCACGCTGGTGGGCTACTTCAACGGCGATCTGAGCGTGCCCGGCGGGGCGCCCATCGAGCTCACCGGCGACAACCTGTACCGCGCGGTGGAGCGCCCCGATGGCTACGTCGTGGGGCTGTTCTCGACGGCCGCGGCGGCGCTTCGCGCCGAGACCCGCGCCGAGAGCGAGGCGATCCAGCGCTGGGGCCCGTTCTTGGTGGATGACACCGGCACAGTGCAGCCGCTGACCACCCTCACCGACTTCTTCGAGGGCATCTTCCCGACCGGCGAGGGGCCGTTTGTGCTGGCCCAGGTCCCCGGCGGGGACGCCGTGGATCCGTGGACCGGCGAGCCGGATCGGCGGTGCTGGGCGCCCACCCCCCTGGCGGGCCCCGTCGGCGGGGCCGACGGCGGCGTCACAGGCGACGGCGGGCTCGCCGATGGCGGGGTCCGCCCGGCCGCCGGCGGGGCGGACGAGGGCTGCGGGTGCGACACCACGGGCCAGGGCGGCGCCGCGCTGTGGTTCGGGCTGTTGCTGCTGGCCGTGCGGCGCCGGCGCCGCCGCTGAGGGGACGCAGGCCGCGCGCCCTCACCCCTCGGCGAAGGGCAGCACCTGCTGGGCGGGCTCGGCGGGCGCGGGCGCCACCGGCGGCGGCTTCAGCGCCGCGCGGCGGTGGGCGGGCCGCTTGCGGCTGCCATGCTTCTGATACACCTGCTGGGCCTCGGCGCGGGCGTCGGCGCGGCGCCGCACCGCGTACAGCGCGTCCTTGGCGGCCTTCACGGCCAGGGTGTGATCCACGATGGGGGCCGGGTAGTCCTTGCCGATGACACAGCCCAGCTTCGCCTGCAGGCTGTGGGGCAGGGTGTGGGGCTCGGCCAGCCACTCGCGGGGCACCCCCGCCAGCTCGGGGACCCAGCGGGTGATGAAGGCGCCGGTGGGGTCCTGGTCGCGGGCCTGCTTGGCGGGGCTGTAGATGCGGATCGCGTTGATGCCGGTCACGCCGCTCTGCATCTGGGCCTGGCAGTAGTGGATGCCGGGCTCGTAGTCGGTGAAGCAGCGGGCCAGGTGCAGGGCCGGCGCGCGCCAGTGCAGCCACAGGTGGTAGGCCGCGAAGCTCATGACCATGGCCCGCATGCGGAAGTTGAGCCAGCCGGTGGCGGCCACGGCGCGCATGCAGGCGTCCACCATCGGGTAGCCGGTGCGGCCGTCGATCCAGGCCTGCAGGCGCTCGGCGTCGGGGGTCTGTTCATCGCGTACGCCGTCGTAGGCGCGGGCCAGGGTGCGGTGCTCGATGTCGGGCTGGTCCTCGAGCTTCTGCATGAAGTGGCAGTGCCAGCTCAGGCGCTTCTCGAAGCTGGCGAGGCTGCCGGCCCAGCCGGGCCCCGGGGTGGGCTGATCGGGGGCCTTGCGGGCGGCGCGGTGCTCGGCCCGCCGGGCCCGCTGGGCGTGCCAGGCCTGGCGCACGCTGAGGCTGCCCCAGGCCAGGTGGGGGCTGACGCGGCTGCAGGCGGCCCAGCCCTCGACGGGGCTCGACATGGCGCTGCGGTAGCGCTGGCCGCGGGTGTCCAGGAAGCTCGCGAGGGTGGCGTGGGCCGCGGCCTCACCGCCGGTGGGCTGCTCGACGCGGTTGAGGGGGCCGTGGCCCAGCTCGGCCAAAGTGCGGCGGCCTTGGGGGTCCACGGGGGCGGCCTGGATGCGGCCGGGGGGCTCGATGAGGGGCCGGGCCATGCGCGCGTGCCAGCGGGCGGACCAGCCGTCGCGCTGGCGCAGGCGGCGCACGACCCCGGTCTGCACCAGCTCCACCCAGGGCACGCCGCGGGCCTGGGCCCAGTCGGCGACCCGCAGGTCGCGGGCGAAGCTCACGGCGTTGCCGGTCTCTTGGTGGCTCCACACCGTGCCGATGGGGTGGGCGCGGTGCAGGCGCTCGAGCAGGTCGGGCATGCGGCCCACGCGCAGGGTGAGCGGCACCCCGCGCTGGCGCAGGCTGTGATCCAGCTCGGCCAGGCAGTCGTCGATGAAGGCCAGGTGGGTGGCGTGGCAGTCGGGGGCCTCGATGAGCTCGGGCTCGTACACATACAGCGCGATGACCGGGCCCCGGGCGGCGGCCTCGACCAGGGGGCGGTGGTCGCGCACCCGCAGGTCGCGCTTGAACCACACCACCTGCAGGCCGCCGCGGGCGTCGGCCAGGGTGTACGGGTTGCCGATCACGCCAGGGCCTCGGGGCTCAGGCGCTCGCCGGCCTGCAGGGCGGCCCGCACCCGCTCGAAGATCCGCTGGTCCTCGGCCCGCTGCTCGGCGCTGCGCTTGCGGCTGCTGGCCAGGGGCAGCTTGACCCGCAGGTTGTCGGCCAGGGCGTCGGCGTTGCGGGCCAGGAAGGCCCAGTACAGCCGGGTGATGGGGCAGGTGGTCTTGGGGTCGAAGGCGCAGCCGCCGCAGTAGTCGCTCATCTTGTGGATGTACGCGGCGCCCGACACATAGGGCTTGGTGGTCATCACGTCGCCCACGCCGTAGGTGCCCATGCCCAGCACGTTGGGCTCCACCACCCAGTCGTAGGCGTCCACGTAGGCCACCCAGAACCAGTCGGCGAGGTCGCGGGGCGCGAGGCCCAGCAGGGTGCCCAGGTTGGCGAGCACCATCAGCCGGGGGATGTGGTGGGTGTAGCCCGTGGCCCAGAGCTCCGAGACGACGGTGTCGAGGCAGCCCAGGCCGCTGGCCGCGCCCCAGTACGCGGGCGGGACCGGATCGTCGCCCACCAGCGCGCGGGGATCGGCGCCCCCATCCGCGACCCCAGGGCCGCCGGCGCCGGGCCACGGGGTGTGTTGCCAGCGGCCCCAGCCGCCATCACCGGGCGCGGGGCGGGTGGGCACGCCCGGCAGGCTGCGGAAGCCATCGGTGTGTTGGTGCACGTGGCGCACGAACTCACGCCAGCCGATGAGCTGGCGCACGAAGCCCTCTTGGCTGCTCAGCGGCAGATCCAGGGCCAGGGCGTCGGCGAGCACCCGCTCTTCCATGGCGTGCCCCCGCGACACCCGGGCACGGGCCTTCTCGAGGTCGCGGGCGTCGAGCAGCCGGACGAGGTCACGGGCGATGCCCGGCGCGTCCACCCGGGTGGTGAGATAGAGCCGCAGACGCTCGAAGAACAGCACGAGCGCGATGAATCCCAAGACGATCATCAACCACATCACCCACTCCGCGCCG
>JAUHVS010000253.1 GCA_030424955.1 bacterium
GGAGGGGTTGGCGCGCTGGCCGTGCTGGGCAGCGCGGCCCTGGCGGCGGCGGGGGCCGAGTGGGCGCGACCGGCACGGGAGGATCCCTGGGGGGCGTGGCGGCTCTCGCCAGGGCTCGGCAGCGCGGTGCTGTCCACCACCTGGTAGGCGGCTCGGGCGCCTGCCTCGCGGCCGCTCAGGGGCGGGCGGTCACCATCAGCATGGTGGCCGTCTCGCTGGCGGTGCTGTCGGCGCGGATGATGATGGTCACCCACTGCGTGCCCTTCACGGTGGACGCGTTCACGAGGAGCGTTGGGGCGCCCTCGTCCTCGCCCTCCATCAGGGTGAGGCCCTCGATGGCGCTGATCTGCCGCTTGATGTGGGCGATGACCGGGGCAGACGGGCCGGGCACTGTGCCGATCAGGCTCTTGGGGCTGCGGATCGACACCCGCAGGCCCTTGGGCATCACGAGGCCCAGGTAGCGGTCGGGCCCCTTCAGGGCGGCCTCGGTGCTGGCGTGGAACGGGTTGCGGGGCAGGCTGATGGTCGTGCCCTGGGCAGACGCCGAGAACCAGACGCCGGTGAACGGGAAGCGCTCACCACCGATCTGGAAGCCCGCCGCCGCCTGCGCCGTCATCGCCACGCCACGTTGGGTGAGGTGGTGCCGGTAGAACGCCCGCGCGGCGCGGGGTGAGGCGCTGGTGATCAGCACCAGGGCCTGGGGCGTGTTGGCCTGCACGCGGCTGCCCTTCGGCCGCGGGAACCCGTCGATCTCGGGCCCCGGCGCCAGCAGCGGCTCCGCGTCGGTCGGGGGCGCGGCCTGGGTGACGGGCGCCGCCGCGGTCTTGGGGGCCGCCGCGGTCTTGGGCGCCGCCGCGGTCTTGGGCGCCGCCGCGGTCTTGGGCGCGGCCTCGGTGGCAGGGGCCGCCGCGGTCTTGGGCGCGGCCTCGGTGGCGGGCGCTGCCGCGGTCTTGGGGGCCGCGGCCGTTGGGGGGGCGGCCTCTGTGGTGGGCGCGGCGACGGTCTTGGGGGCGGCCTGCGTGGTCGGCGTCGCCGCGGTCGCTGGCGTCGAGGGCGGCCGGTGTGAGCCGATCTGCACGACCGCGGGCGCCTGCGACCCGCCCTTCGCCGCGGCGCCAGCTGCCGGCGTCGGGCCCGCGTCCGGGCCCGCGGGCGGCGGGTTGCGGGACAAAAACGCGAACATGCCCAGGCAGGCGAGCAGCGCGCCGATGGCGACCGGCAGCCAGCGGGGCCGCTGCGGCGGCGCCACCGCGGGCAGGGTCGAGGCGTCATCGGCGAGGGCGGCCGCCCCCGTCACGCGGGGGCCGGGGGTGGGCCAGGGCCGCGCAGCGTCGGGCAGATCCCGCAGGGCCAGGCGCACCACCCGCTGCAGCTCAGCGGCGGACTGATAGCGGTCGTCGGGGGCCTTCTCGAGCAGGCGCACGATCATCGACTCGACCCGCGGGGGCAGCTGAAGCTCGGGGAAGCGCGTGTGCAGCGGCACCACCTCGGCCATCTGGTGCTTCATCAGGTAGTCGAGGGTGCTGCGCGCCTCGAAGGGGTGGTACCCCGACAGCAGCTCGTAGACGATCACGCCGAGGCTGTAGAGATCGGCCCGCGCGTCCACCTCGGCGCCGAGGCCCTGCTCAGGCGCCATGTAGCGCGGCGTGCCGAACAGCGCGCCCGCCTCGGTCTTGAGCCCCTCGTCGCTGCGCATGCGGGCGATGCCGAAGTCGAGCACCTTCACGAAGTCCCGCAGGCCGTGGCGCTCGGTCAGCATGATGTTGTCGGGCTTCAGATCGCGGTGCACGAGCCCCGCGCCGTGGGCCTCGACGAGCGCGCTGCAGACCTGATCGAGGATGCGCAGCGCCCGGGCGACGGGCATGGGCTGCAGCTCGACCATCTCATCGGTCAGCGTGACGCCGTCGATGTGCTCCATCACCAGGTAGAGCTGGCCGGTGGCCGGCAGCTCGTCGAACACGTGCACCTGTACGATGTTCGGGTGGTTGAGCCGAGCGACCGCCTTGGCCTCGCGCCGAAAGCGCGCGACGGCGTCCGGGTTGCCCGCGTGCAGCTCAGGGTGGAGCACCTTGATGACCACCTGGCGATCCATCTGGATCTGCTCGGCCAGGTAGACGGTGCCCATGCCGCCGGCCCCCAGCCGGCCTAACACCTTGAATTGACTTGCGATAAGCTGACCGGTCAGGTCTGAGGTGTGCGCCGCCATGGGCGCACGTTGACCCACCGGGGCGGTCGGGGGCAAGCCCCGGATGGGCCCGCGCAGGGATCGGCCCTCGGCGCCGCCAGGGCAGGGGGCGCAGCCGCCGCAGCAGGGCTGGGAGCGGCCACGGCGCCGGGCGCTGGACATCCCACCGCACACCGGCCGTCGAGGCCGGCTGGATACACCGGGGGATGCTGTCTGAAGTTTATGAAATGCAAAGGAAATGCCCGGGGTGGGACTCGAACCCACATACCCGAAGGTGAGCGATTTTAAGTCGCCTGCGTCTACCGGTTCCGCCACCCGGGCCCGCGGGGAGTGTGCGACTGCGGCGGAGGGGCGTCAACGGGTGGCGTTGTGCCGGGGCCGTTCGCACCGGTAGGCTGCACGCTTTGGGAGGTCCCATGCCGCACCAGATCACGGCGACGGTCGCGCGCGCGCGCCGCATCATGCTGACCGGGCCGCTCGATCTGGACGGCGACGCCGTGGGCGCCATCGTGGCACTGGCCCGGGCGCTGCGCCGGCGCTGGTCACACGCGCAGGTTCAGGTCATCACGGACGAGGCGTTACCCGCTCGGTATGCCTTCCTGGCTGGGGACGACGTGGTGTTCGAGCGCCCAGAGGCCGTCGAGGCGCCCTTCGATCTGGCCATCGTGCTCGACGGCGACTCCCGGCGGCTGGGGCAGGCGAGCGCGGCCTTCGAGGCCGCCACCGTGCGCGCCCAGATCGATCACCACCGCAGCAGCAACCCCGAGTGGGTGGACGTGGCGTTCCTCGACACGGCGGCCGCCAGCACCACCGAGCTGGTGCTCCAGCTGCTGGACTGGTGGGGCGTGCCCCTCGACGCGTCCCTCGCGGCGCCGATCTTCGCCGGGCTGGTGTTCGACACGAGCATCTTCCGCTATCGGCTCACCCGCCCCCCGGCGCTGCGCGCGGCGGCCCGCCTGCTCGAGACGGGCATCGATCACGCGGGGATCGTCGAGCAGGTGCTGCTGGAGCAGAGCGAGGCCAAGATCCGGCTGCGCGGCCAGATGATCACCGCGATCCAGCGGGCGGCCGAGGGTCGGCTGGCCTGGTCGGTGCTCCCCCCCGGCGCGCAGGTGGACGCGGACGTGGGCGGGCTGGTGGACGATCTGGTGTTCATCGAGGGCGTGGCGGTGGGCGCGCTGCTCAGCGAGCGCCCCGACGGCCGCTTCAAGATCAGCCTGCGCAGCAAGGGCGCCGTGGACGTGTCGCGGGTGGCCCAGGCCATCGACCCGAGCGGCGGTGGGCACCAGCGGGCGGCAGGGGTCAACGTCGAGGGTCCAGTGGATCGCGCGGCGGCCCGGCTGCTCGCGGCGGTCGAGGCTGCCCTCGCGCCCGTCCCCCCGGCCTGACCCCAGCCCGCTAGCCTGCGGCCGGGTAGCCCGTGCTCAGGTATTGCCCCGCAAAGTCAGACAGCGTCATGGGCCGGGCCCGCAGCTCGTCGACGGCGAAGCGCAGGAACGCCTCGAGGTGGCGGAACAGGCGATCGACGTCATCGGCGGTGCGGCAGCGATCCGAGCAGTTCACCGCCAGCTCGCGGGAGCGCAGCGGCACGTTGAGGCACGGCAGGCCGCGGGCGACGCTGCGGGTGGCCAGCGCGCGCAGGGCCTTGCCCTCCAGCCCCAGCGGGTCGAGGCGCCGGGGGCGCACCCACTGCGCGCGCACGCGCCCCGCGAGCCCCTCGTCGGGCCACCGATCCAGCGCGGCCCGGGCCCAGTCGGGGACGGGCCGATCCCACTCGATGGTCACCGGCACCTGGAGCACGGGCGACGTGCCCCGCCGGGCCGGGTGCTGGCGATCGGGGAACCAGGGGACCTCAGGGGCGTCGCGCCAGTCGGCGGCGGCGCCCACCGGGCCCTCGATGTGGGGCGTGGCGCTGCTGTCGACGCGGTAGCCTTCGCGCTCCAGGGCCTGCAGCGTGGCGCCGTCCAGGCCCGCGCTGGGCGCGCGGTGGGCGAGGGGGCGGGCGCCGAAGCGCTCGGTGTAGCAGCGGGTCAGCTCCGCCAGCTTGCCTGCGACGGCCGACGCCGGGATCGCCGCGGGGCACACGGCCCGCAGGCGGTCCTCTTGGGGGCGGAAGGGTGGGGTGACCCAGGGCTGCAGGCTGGTGCCGCGCTCGCCGGTGGCCCCGAGCAGGTCGAGGGTGTCCTGCGGGGCGTGGCGGATCACGGGCCAGGTCAGCAGCCACGTCGGGCGCACGCCGAAGCGCTCGCAGAGCCGCGCCAGGCGGCCGACGCCCGCCAGGTTGTCCATCGACATGCGGGCGCTGACCTGGCCGCGGGGGCGGTCGGTCTCGACGGTGACGGTGAGCAGCAGGGCAGTCATGGGGCCAGGGTATCAGGGGCGCTGCGGGCGGGCCACGGCGCCGCGCTGCGGTGGCGCACTCGATCCGCCCCGCGCCGCCGCCGGAGGGCCCGGCGCGCCGCGGGTTGGCCTGCATCAGGGGCAGGCGTTGCTCGGCCCCTGCCGGTTGCCGGCATAGATCCCAGCGTCGCGGCCGGTCAGGGTCGAGCCGTCGCAGGCTGCATAGGCGCCAAAGCCGCCGTTGGCCTCCAGGCGCACCCCACCGCCCAGGGTCAGGCCGCTGTTGATGGTGGCCGCGGCGCCGTTGCCGTCGTTCTCGAGGGACAGCCCACCCTCGATGGTGAGGCTCGCCTGGATGAAGGCCGCCGCGCCGTCGCCGGGCCCCTCCGCGAGGTCGGCGCGGTTGCCCACCAGCGTGGGTGACACCAGCCGCACCTCGCTGTTGATGGCCAGCACGCCCGCGCCTGGGTTGCGCTCGGCGGTGAGGCCCTCGAGCACGACCTCGCCGGTGGCGTCGAGGACCACCGCGCCCGGGCCGCCATTGTCGGTCAGCGTCCCGCCCACGAGCCGCGCGCCGCTCTGCTCCACCTGCAGGCCCGGGCCCTGGTTGTCGTGGGCGGTGAGCCCCTCGATGTAGGCGCCGGTCTGGTAGAGGTGCACGCCGATGGCCAGCTGCTGGCCAGCGTCCACCGTGCCCGTGACGGTGACGTCGATCAGGCTCAGCCCCTCGGGCATGGCGCCGAGGGCAGCGAGGCCGGTGGTCCCGCACCCGGAGAGGGTGGCGCCCTGCACGGTGACCTCGCCCGTGGCGTCGGTGATCTGCACGCACACGTCGGCGGCGCCCTGCACCTGCAGTCCGGTCAGGCGCGCGCCGGCGTTCAGCACGCTGACCCCGCGGGTGACGGCGTCCAACACCCGCAGCCCGTCGACGGCGGCGAAGGCGTCCCCCGACACCAACAGCCCGATGCGGCCGGGCCGCCGCACCTCGACCTGCGAGAGCTGAGCGGTGGCCCCATCGACGACCGACACGCCGACGTTGCGCGGGGCCAGCACGGTGAAGTCGCGCACGTCCCCGTGGCTGCCGGCGCCGAGGCCCAGGCCGTCGGTGCCGGGGCTGTCTGCCACGCTCTCTGCGAGGGTCAGGCGCCCGCCCGCGGCGACCCGCACGCTGCGATCGCCGCCGCGCAGGTAGCTCTGGGTGACCGTCACCTCGCCGCCGATCACGCCCACGCCGCTCGCCGTGTTGCGGATCGGATCGGTGCGCGGATCGATGACCCGCAGCCCTCGGATCTCTGCGACCGCGTCGACGGTGCGCACCCCGGCGCCCAGCGGGGCGTGCATGCGCACGTCCACCAGGGCGAGCGCGCCGCCCGCCTGGTACACGCCGAAGCCGTCGAAGGCCGTGAAGTCGAGGGTGTGCAGGCTCACGGTGCCGCCGTCCGCGCGCAGGACGCCCGCCGCGACCTCGCGCGCGGCGCCGCCGCGCCAGGCCAACGCGCCCTCGGGCCCAACCACCACCGCGCAGGGCGGCGGGGCCTCGAGATCGTCGGCCTGCGGCGGCCCCGCGACCTGGGTGATCACCACCTCGTCCCATTGGCTGGCGCCGTCGATGCGGGCCACCGGCGCCTCGCCGCCGGCGAGGGTGACCCCTACCAGCCGGCTGTCGCCCGACAGGGTCAGCCCGCCGCCCCGCAGGGTGAGGGCCTGAAGGGTCTGCCCGTCCGACAGGGTCAAGGGGCCGTCGACGGTGGTCTCGGGGCCGGCGCCGACGAGCCGCGCGCCCTCAGGTGGCGCCGGGAGCGCCCCATAGTCGCCCGGCAGCAGCGTGATGACGTCGCCGGGGGCGAAGGCGGCGTACGCGTCCGCCGCGCGGCCAAAGGGCCGGCTGCGGGTGCCGTCGCCGGGCTCAGCCTGCGGAGACGGGGCGAGGTAGATCAGCCGCCCACCATCGGGGGGCGGGGTCCAGGCGCCCAGGTCGAGGGCGGGCCTCGGGCGCGCCGCGTCGGCAGCCGTCACCGGGTCGTCGCTGCAGGCGAGCGCGCTGGCGGCGCACACAGCGCACAGCGCGAGGTGGAGCCGGCCCGTCACCGCCAGCGACGGCGAGCGATGAGCGCGCCACACAGCAGCAGGGCGACCAGCGGCAGGCCGTCGCCCCCGCGGCCGGGGGCGGCGCGGCAGTCGTCGGCGACCTGCGAGCCGGGGCGCCGCACGATGAAGGCCTCGGGCGCGACGGCCTCCAGCGCGCCCCGGCGCACCATGACGTCGTACAGCCCAGCCACCAGCGGCGCCGTCAGGCGGCCGGTCAGCGAGCTGCCGGAGCGCACGTCGATGGCCTCCAGGCGGGCGCCGCCCACGAACACCTCGACCTCTGAGGTGAACCCGGCGCCGACGATCGTGAGCTCGGGGGTCGTGCCCTCCAGCACCTGGTTGGGCAGCACCTCGCCGATGGCGAGCTCATCGCCGACCACCGTGTACGCCTGGGGCAGCACGGCCGCCTGGCCATCGCTGCGCTCGATCTTCAGGTCGTAGGTGCCCGGCGTCAGGCCGGCCGGCACGATGGCGCGCGCGGTGGTGCCGCCGAGCACGTCGACCTCGAGCAGGCGCTCGGTGCCCAGGCTGGCGGTCATGGTCTCGCCGTAGGGCAGCCCCCGGCCGGTCAGGATCACCTCGACGTTGCGGTTGGCGGGGCCCGCGGTGGGGGCCACCCCCGTCAACTCCAGGTCGGTCTGCCGCGGGCCGAAGTCGAAGCCGGCGTCTGCCGGCGGCCCGGCGTCCGCGACGGTCTGGTCGGGGGGGACGGTCGCGTCACGGGGCGCCATGTCGCGGGGCGGCGCCATGTCGCGGGGCGGCGCCATGTCGCGGGGCGGCGCCATGTCCCGGGGCGGCGCCATGTCGCGGGGCGGCGCCATGTCGGGCCCTGCGCCCCAGTCCACCTGGCCGATGGGGTCCTCGGGGCCGGGGCAGAGCTCGTCCAGCCCGGCCACCTCCAGGCGCAGCAGGAAGTCGCCCGGCGGGCGCGGGAAGGGGGGCTCTTCCGGCAGGTTCTCGGTGAAGTCGCGCAGCCAGCGGCCGTTGCGCTGCAGCACGATGATCTGGTTGCGCCCCGGCTCGATGCCGTCGGTGTCGGTCGCGATGGTGGGGGGACCGTCGAAGCCTTCGGCGTGCCGGAAGGCCACCCGCAGCTGGGCGGCGTTGGTGGTGATCCCGTAGCCCCGCAGATCCACGGCGCTGATCTGGTTGCGCGAGCCCATGATCTGAAAGGCGTCCAGGTCGGACTGCCAGATCAGCTCGGCCTCGTTGCCGTCCTCGTCCGCCCGGGCGATGCGCACGGTGAACACGTTGAAGGCGTTGGGGCCCACCATCAGCAGGGCGCGGCAGATCTGGTACTCGTCCAGCGCCA
>JAUHVS010000254.1 GCA_030424955.1 bacterium
CCCATGCCGCCCTCGCCGCCGGCGCCGCCCGCGCCGCCCGCGCCGCCCGCGCCGCCGGCGCCGCCCGCGCCGCCCGCTGCACCTGCGCCCCCCGCGCCCATGTCGGTGCTGGCGGCCGGGTCATCATCACAGCCGGTCATCCCCAGCAGGGCCACCGCGGCGGTGGCCATCATCAGGCGTCGGTAATCCTCGCGAAGCATGCGCTCTCCCCTTGAGCTCGGCCCTCAGGCGCCCGCTCCCTCCGCGCGCGCCCTGGGCATTTTGGTCCGGGTCCCCTTGCAAGTGCGGGGGGTCGCGCTCAATCTAGCCTGCCTTTGTGGAAAACTTCACGTTCTCTGCTCGTCTCTGGGAGGACGCTGTGCGAACAACCCGCTCACTCTCCGCGTGCCTGTTTGTGTTTGGGGCCCTCGCGGGCTGCCGCGAGCCGGCGGCGCCCAAGGGCCCGTCCAAGGCCCAGCAGGCCGCCGCCGCCACCGACATCGCGCCGCCCTCGGTGGCGCCCTCGGCGCCGCGGGCGCAGCAGGCCGCGCGCATCAGCGATCTGCAGGCGGCCCTCACCGCCGCCGAGGCCTGCCTGCGGGACGGGCGGGTGGATCGCCGCTGCGTGGCCTTCCGCAACCTCACCCGCAACCTGCGGGCCCACAAGGCCGACGCCACCTGGCAGGCCGATCTGCAGGCGGCGCTGGCGAAGCCCGGGGTCGCCCGCCAGCTCGCCCTGGAGCTCTACGCCGACGCGGTGATCCCGCCGGCGGATCTGCCGAGCTTCATCACCGCCCTGATGGCGATCATCGACGATCCCAAGGCCACCGAGCAGGACCGCCAGCACGCCGTGGAGTCCCTGGGGCCCGTCGAGAACCCCGCGGTGGCCGACAAGGCCCTGGCGCTGCTCGCCGCGGACGCCTCGCCCCGGGTGAGCGCGGCCGCGGGCTACCTGCTGGGCAAGCCCGCCTTCGCGGCGGCCAAGGCCAAGTCGACGGTGGCGCTCATGGCGGCCCTCAAGGGCGACCGCCCGGCGGCCGTGAAGCGCGCGGCCATCCAGTCGCTGGCCAAGCTCGAGCACGCCCCGGCGGTGGACGTGCTGGTGACCCTGCTCGACGACGAGCTGGTGGGCGCCAACGCGGTGATGGCGCTGGCGGCCTTCGAGGATCCCAAGGCGTGGCAGTCGATCTTCGCGCGCATCGAGCGCGGGGCCGCCACGGGCAAGGTGCAGCCGGCGGTGCTCGCGGCGCTGATCCGCCTGCAGTCCAAGCCGGGCTACGACGCCAAGAAGCTGAGCGCGGCGCTCACCGCGCTGATCAAGAAGCTCGACGAGACGGCGGCGACGGATCGGGCGGCGGGGATGGCCCGCGATCTGGCCCGCCGCCACCTGGCGCGGCTCCAGAAGGCGGCGGCGCCGACCCCGGCGGCCAAGCCCGCCATGCCCCCGCCCGGCAAGTAGCCGCCCGCCCGCCTGCGCCCCCGCAGGCCAACGGGCCACGGGTTTTCTCGGCCCCGTGGCGCCCCGGTGCTAGGCTGCGGGCGCCATGATGAACACCCCTGATTTGAAGAGCCCCGCGCTGTACGTCAACCGGGAGCTGAGCCTGCTGGGTTTCTTTGAGCGCGTGCTGCAGATGGCGGGGCGCACCGAGATCCCGGCCCTGGAGCGCCTGCGCTTCCTCACCATCTGCTCCACCATCGTCGACGAGTTCTTCGAGATCCGCGTCGCGGGGGTGAAGGAGCGGGCCAAGCTGGGCGTGTTCCGGCCGACCATCGACGGCCTGGGCGCCCAGGAGCTGACGGCCGAGATCAACGGCCGGGTGCAGCGGTTCGTGGCCACCCAGTACGCGCTGCTCAACGAGTCCGTGCTGCCGGCCCTCTCCGATCGCGGGGTCAAGGTCATCAAGCGCATGCAGTGGACCAAGCCCCAGCGGCGCTGGGTCCGCAGCCACTTCCGCGAGCAGGTGCTGCCGGTGCTGACCCCGCTCAGCCTGGATCCGGTGCACCCCTTCCCGCGGGTGCTCAACAAGGCCCTCAACATGTTCGTGGTGCTCGAGGGCAAGGACGCCTTCGGGCGCTCCTCGGGCTACGCCGTGCTGCCGGTGCCGCGCTGCCTGCCCCGGATCATCGCCCTGCCCGACGACGTGGCGGGGGCCCCCGACACCTTCGTGCTGCTGTCGAGCGTCATCCACGCCCACGTGGACGAGGTGTTCCCGGGCATGAAGGTTACCGGCTGCCACCAGTTCCGGGTGACCCGCAACGGCGATCTGTTCGTCGACGAGGAGGAGGTCGAGGATCTGCTCGACGCCCTCAAGGGCCAGCTCGACGGCCGGCGCTTCGGCGACGCGGTGCGGCTCGAGGTGGCCCGCACCTGCCCCGACGAGCACGCGCACTTCCTGCTGGAGCAGTTCGACCTGTCCGAGGGCGATCTGTACCGCGTGGACGGGCCGGTCAACCTGCACCGGCTGGTGGCGATCTACGATCTGGTGGACCGCCCCGAGCTGAAGTTCGACACCTTCACGCCCTCGCTGCGGGTGGCCAGCGGCGACATGTTCGACACCCTCAACCGGGGCGACGTGCTGCTGCACCACCCCTTCGAGAGCTTCGGGCCGGTGGTGGACTTCATCCGCCAGGGGGCCGAGGACCCCGACGTGCTGGCCATCAAGATGACCGTCTACCGCACGGGCTCGCGCTCACCGGTGGTGGAGGCGCTGCTGCAGGCCGCGCGGGCGGGCAAGGAGGTCACGGCGGTCATCGAGCTGCGGGCGCGCTTCGACGAGGCCGCCAACATCGACCTGGCCACCCGGCTGCAAGAGGCCGGCGCGCACGTCGTGTACGGGGTGGTGGGCTACAAGACCCACTCGAAGATGCTCATGGTGGTGCGCCGCGAGGGCAAGCAGCTCAAGCGCTACGTGCACCTGGGCACCGGCAACTACCACACGGGCACCGCGCGGGCGTACACCGACTTCAGCTACATGACCGCCCGCGAGGACGTGGGCGCCGACGTGCACGGCCTGTTCATGCAGCTCACCGGGCTGGGCCGGGCCGAGGCCATGCAGGTGCTGCTGCAGTCCCCGTTCACCCTGAAGGCGGGCATCCTGGCCCACATCGACTTCGAGGTCAGCGAGGCCCAGGCGGGCCGGCCGGCGCGCATCATCGCGAAGCTCAACTCCCTCAACGAGCCGGTGGTCATGGAGGCCCTCGCCCACGCCGCCAGCCAGGGCGTGCAGATCGATCTGATCGTGCGCGGCGTGTGCTGCCTGCGGCCCGGCGTCGCCGGCGTCACCGAGAACATCCGCGTGCGCTCCGTGCTGGGCCGGTTCTTGGAGCACAGCCGCATCTACTACTTCCACCAGGGGGGGGCCGAGGCGCTCTACCTGGCCAGCGCGGACTGGATGAGCCGCAACCTGAACCGGCGGGTGGAGACCTGCTTCCCCATCCTCGATCCGGCGCTCAAGAAGCAGGTCATGCAAGACGGCCTGCAGCTCTACCTCGACGACACCTCGGGGGCGTGGGTCATGCAGGCCGACGGCAGCTACGAGCCGGTGCGCCCCGAGGGCGAGGCGCCGGCGTTCTCGGCGCAGGCCGAACTGCTGTACCGCCTCGCCGACGTCATCTGAGGGGCGCCGGCCCGCTCAGGCCCAGGTCAGCACGAAGCCCAGGCCCGCGAAGACCTTGGCCTCGGTCTCGAGATCCGCGCGGGTCAGCGGCCGGTCGGCCAGGTAGCGCGGCGGGCAGCCCAGGGTGAGCTGCGCGCCCTCGACGGTCAGCGACATCTCGGGCCGCGCCTCGGGGTTGCGGGTGCGGTTGAGGCTGACGGCCAGCCGCAGCACCACCAGCAGCCGCTCGATGAACTCGAACCGGCTCACCCCCAGCGCCTCGATCTGCTCGCGCTTGTACTTGCGGCGGTGGCCCATCAGCAGGGCGGCCAGCAGGGCCTGCTCGCCCTGCGAGAACCCGGGCATGTCGGCGTGGGCCACCAGGTAGGCGCCGTGCTTGTGGTGGCCCGAGAAGCTCACGGCCTTGCCGATCTCGTGGAGCTGCGCGGCCCAGCGCAGGTAGCGGGCGCTCTCGGCCTGGTCGAGCCCCAGGGCCGGGCCCACCTGGGCCAGCAGGCTCAGCGCCACGGCCTCCACCCGGGCGGCCTGCCCCGCGTCGGCGTCGAAGCGCGTGCGCAGCCGCTGCACCGTGCGCTCCCGCACGTCGTCGTGGTGCGCGCGGCCCAGCAGATCGAACACCACGCCCTCGCGCAGCGCGGCCTTGCTCGCCACCATCTCTTCGATCTTGAGGGCCCGGAACACGCCGCTCAGCACGGCGTAGCCGCCCACCAGCACCTCCCGGCGCTCGGGCTTCAGGCCGGGCAGGTCGATGGCGCTGACGTGGCCGGCCCGCAGCAGGGCCTCGCCCAGGACGTCCAGGCTGTCGCGGCGGATGCTGTGGTGCCCCCAGCCCGACTCGGTGATCACCGACTGCACGGCGTTGATGGTGCCCGACGAGCCGTAGCACACGTCCCAGCCCAGCTCGCGGTAGAGCCGGTGCACGGGGCCCAGCTCCAGCCGCGCGGCGATGGTGGCCTCGGCCAGCGCCTCGGCGGTGATGATCCCCCGCGGGAAGAACTGGCGGGTCCAGCTCACGCAGCCCATGTGCAGGCTGTCGGCGCGGTCCACCTGGTCCACCTCGCCCACGATGCACTCGGTGCTCCCGCCGCCGATGTCCACCACCAGCCGGCGCCCCAGGGTGTCCTCGATGGACCGGTTGACCCCCAGGAACACCAGCCGGGCTTCCTCCTGGCCGCTGATGATCTCGATGGGGTGGCCCAGGGCCTCGCGGGCCAGGGCCAGGAAGGTGCGCTGGTTCACCGCGCGGCGCAGGGTGCTGGTGGCCACCACGCGCACCCGCTCGGGCGAGAAGGTCGCCAGCCGCTGGCCGAAGCGGCGCAGGGACGCCAGGGCCCGCCACTGGGCCTCCTCGCTCAGGCGATCGGCGGCGTCCAGGCCAGCGGCGAGCTGCACGCGCTCCTTGAGCTTGTCGACCACCTGCAGGCCGCCCCCGTCTGCGCGGGTGATGACCAGGTGGAAGCTGTTCGATCCCAGGTCGACGGCGGCGTACGTGGTGTCAGGCATGGCGGGCTCTCCCGGGCTCGGTGCGCGCGGACTATGGGTCAAGGGCCCTGCCCATCGCCAGCCTTGCCCGGCCCGCGGCCGCCCAGGGCCGCCAGCAGGCGCCGGACGTGCGCGAAGGCGGGGGACGCCTGGGCGGCCTCCGAGGCGTGCGTCAGCGGCAGCAGCAGATCCCGCAGGGCGAGGTCGCTCTCGTCCAGGGCGTCGATGAAGCGCGGATCGAGCAGGTGGGCCTGGGCGGTGGCCTGGTAGCCCACGTCGTCGAGGAAGATCTCGAGCCGTCGGGCGGCCTCGGCCACGCCGTCGCCCTGGTCGAAGCCGTCCTCCCAGTGCAGGTCGTGGGTCCACAGCGACTTCACCAGCCGGTCGCGGGTGAGCATCAGCGCGGTGCCCAGCTCGTGGGCGCGGGCGGCGTCGGCCGGGCCGTCGGGGTGCACGGCGCGGCGCACCTCGTCCACGATGCGCAGGAAGTTGTCGTCGCGCATCGAGAACCCGATGAACACCATGTGCTTGGTGATCAGCATCGCCTGCACGATGCCCGCCAGCGCGGCGTTGCGCACCGCGTAGCGCAGGTAGTTCTGGCGGGTGAGGATGATGTCCTCGGGGTGGGCCAGGCAGCCGTGCATCTTCAGCAGCCAGGGGCCGGCGCGCCGGGTGGGCTCGCGGGGCAGCACCGCCAGGGGTCGGCCCGCGGCGGCGCTCGCCTGCTCAAACAGCTGATCGTAGTTGGTGGTGACCGACTCGCTCACCGGCAGCCCGGCCAGCAGGCCGTGGGCCAGGCCGTAGCAGGGCGGGGTCCCCAGCACCTCCACCACGGCCTGGCCGACGTTGCGCTGCTGCGCCGCCAGCTTGAGGGCCACGTACTCGGCGCGATCCAGGGCGTGCTGGGCCTCGTACAGGCCCAGCTCCTCGGCGTCGAGGCCGGCGTAGGCGCCCAGGCGGGTCAGCAGGGTGTCCCAGTCGGGCAGCCCGGCGCCGATGCTCACGCCGGCCCCCAGGAACAGCACCAGCTGCCCCTGCTGGGCCTTCCGCGCCAGGCGGGTGACGGCCTGGCGCAGGGCGGCAGGCAGCGCGGTGAAGTCCGCCGCCGTGCGCAGGCTCTGGGCCGCCGCGTAGTGGGCGGCCTCGCGGGTGACCAGGGCGATGTCCACGCCGTGGGCCGTCGCCGCGGCGCGCAGGGCGGGCATCAGCTGCGCGAGCACGGCGCCGGCGGTCTGGTAGTTGCCCCCCGCCCCGGTGCCCACCACCGGCAGGGCGATGAGCCGCCGGGCCCGGCGGGTGATCTGGGGTTGCCGGGCCACGTGGGCCACGAAGGCCACGGCCCGGCTGGTGACCCCTTCGGGATCGCGCCCGGTCGTGTCCACCAGCCAGGGGCGGGGGCTGCCGTGCGGCAGGGCCACGGGCACGGCCGCGCGGCCCGCCATGCGCGCGTCCTGCCGCGGGCTGCGGCCGTCGCTCCACGCCCCCGCGGCCCGCAGGGCGTCGTCGTCGCCCACCGCGCGCCAGAACCCCCGGGAGACGTGCAGGCTGCCGGCGCAGGGCAGCAGCCAGTCATCGCAGGCCAGCTTCGCCAGATCGCCGCGCATCACGAACAGGTGGCCGCCCATGGTCACTCCGCCCGCTCGGCGATGAGGCGGTAG
The DNA here is from genome assembly GCA_030424955.1 of bacterium. Lineage (GTDB taxonomy): Bacteria > Myxococcota_A > Bradymonadia > UBA7976 > UBA1532 > JACKDL01. The sequence continues at coordinate 6,737 of JAUHVS010000254.1, forward strand.
GGGCCCTGCCAGGCGTAGCCCGTGTCGGCGTTGGTGAGCCCGTCCACCACGATCCACACCGGGGCGTCGGCGGGCAGCGCCGCCTCGACGGCGCTCGTGAACTGGTCGGGGGTGGCGTCATCGTTGCACGCCACCTCGGGCCCCAGGCAGCCGGCGCGCAGCGACAGCACGGTGTCGACGTCCAGGGCGTCGCTCTCGGTGCGCAGCCGCCAGCGCCCCGCGGCGGGGGGCACGAAGCGGTAGACGTGGTCGCCCGCGCCACCGCCACAGCTCGCCGGGCCCGCCTGCACGGGCGCGCCCGCGGTGCTGCCCACGGCCACGAAGCGGCCGCCCCCCTGGGGGCTGGCGTTGAGGTCGAGGACCGCCCACTCGGCGGGGCAGGGGGCGGGCCCCTGGTCGGGCGCGCCCTGGTCGGAAGCGCCCTGATCGGCGGCGGCGTCCGGGCCCTGATCGGGGGGCACGCCCTGATCCAGGCCGCCGTCCGGGGCCTGCGCGCTCAGGCAGGCGAACACGCCCTCGCAGTCGGCCGCAGCGGCCACGCAGGCGGCGCGGCTGGCGCGCAGGGTGGGATCCGAGGCGTCGCAGGCCCGCAGCGAGTCGGCGGCCTGCTCGGCCGGCACGATCTCGCAGGCCACCACCCGCATCACCAGGGCCACGCAGGCCTCGGGGAAGGGCCCGGCGTCCAGCGGCGCGCCCTGGTCGACGGGGCCGCCGTCGGGCAGGGGCCGCGCGTCGGGGCCGTCGCCCGCGTCCGGGTCCCCCCCGTCCTGGCGTGGCCCCAGATCGACGGACGGGCCGCCGTCCACCGCCGCCGGGGCGCCGTCATCGCAGGCCGCGAGCGTCCCCAGCAGCAGCGCGAGCATCGTAGTGCGGCGGTGGGCCATGGCGATCCTCCTGCAAAGGGTGGGTGTACCGCTTGATCGGGCCGCCCCGCCAGTGGACCCTCCCGCGACGCCCCCGCGCCCCACTGGAGCTGCGCCATGACCGATCGTGCCGACCGCCTCGCCGCCCTCCACGCCGCCGCCGCTGCGCGCGTGCTGATCCTCGACGGCGCCATGGGCACCATGATCCAGCGCTACGGCCTGGAGGAGGCCGACTTCCGAGGCGACCGCTTCGGCGATCACCCTGGCGATCTCAAGGGCAACAACGAGCTGCTGAGCCTCACCCGG
>JAUHVS010000255.1 GCA_030424955.1 bacterium
CCCCGGGGCGCCGCGTCCGAGGTGGTCGAGGTGACGTTGACCATCACCCCCGTCAACGACGTGCCGGTGGCGGCCCCCGACGCCTACGTCACCCGCGAGGACGTGCCGCTGGTGATGGAGGCCGATCTGGGCCTGCTGGCCAACGACAGCGACGGCGAGGGCGATCTGCTGGTGGTGGTCCTCGACAGCCCCCCCGCCCAAGGTGAGCTGCAGCTCCAGCCGGACGGCGGGTTCATCTACCTGCCCGCGCCCGACGCCAACGGCGAGGTGACCTTCACCTACCGCGTGGACGACGGGCAGGCGCTCTCGGACCCGGTCACGGTGACGATCACCATCCTGCCCGACGACGACGCCCCGCGCCCGGTCGAGGGCCCGCTCCAGACCACCCCGGACACCCCGGTCGTGCTGCAGCTCAGCGGGGGCGATCCCGAGGGCGGCGACGCGGTGCTGCTCATCGAGCGCTTCCCGGATCGCGGCTACCTGGTGGCCCTGCGCCCGGACCTGGCCACGGTGACCTATGTGCCGCCCCCCGGCTTCGTGGGCCAGGCGCGGTTCACCTACCGCCTCACCGACCGCGCCGTCGTGTCAGAGGTCTTCGAGGCGGTGGTCGACGTCGGGTTGTAGCTGAATGGTGGGGGGCCCAAGTCGGCCCCCCGCAGCGTCGAGTCGACGCCAGCCACAGGTGATGGCGATCCAGTGCGCAGCCTGTGCGGCGTGCGCAAACGCGAGCCCGCCCATCTCTTGGGCGCGATGTCATAGGGGAGACAGAGACATGGGACAGCGAGGACGTCGCCAGCTGGTGCTGGCGCTTTGGGGGCTGGTGTGCGCGACCGCGACCGCCTGTGATGATGACGAGACGCCACAGGCCGACGGCGCAGTGATGACCGACGGTGGCGCGGGTGGCGCCGGCGGCGCGGGCGGCGCGGGCGGCGCGGGCGGTGCAGGCGGTGCGGGCGGTGCAGGCGGTGCGGGCGGTGCAGGCGGTGCAGGCGGTGCCGGCGGTGCCGGCGGTGCCGGCGGTGCAGGCGGTGCGGGCGGTGCAGGCGGCGCAGGCGGCATGGCTGGCTGCGTGACCCTCGCCGACGGCCGCTGCCTGGCCGAGACCTTCCGCAACCCCCCGGTGCTCGAGCCCGACGCCGACGGGGTGTACCAGCTCACCCTGGCCCCCACCGAGGTCGAGATCGCCGGCCAGCGGCACTGCGTCCGCGCCTACAACGGCGACTACATCTCGCCCACCATCAACGTCGCGGCGGACCCCAACGGCAACCCCCGGCAGGTCCGGGTGAACCTGGCCAACCGCCTGGATGGCCACGCATGGCGCACCCTCGGCGGCGAGTCTTGCACCTGCACGACCCCCGCCGGGGCGGCCTGTACCCCGAGCCAGATCCACGATCCCTGCGCCAGCGGCGGGCACGACACCGGCCACGCCATGGCCAGCCCCCACGACGGCGCCGGCCGCCACGGCCCGCCCATGCCCGACGGAGAGCCGCCCCCCGCCGACGACTGCACCTGCGTCGATCCGGACGGCGCCACGTGCGAGCACATGTTCGACTTCAACGTCACCAACCTGCACGCCCACGGCTCCCACGTGCGGCCCGACTTCGCCCGCGGCGGCGACGCCTGCGCGCCGACCACGGTCGACGGGCTGACGTACGCCTGTCGGGACTGCGACGCGGACGTCTGTGACGGCGATCCGTCCGACGACGCGTGCTACCACGGCGACAACGTGCTCAACGTGGTCAAGCCGGGCGAGGGCGCCCAGTACCGCTGGGACCTCGACGAGGACGGCCTGCACCACACCGGGATGCAGTGGTACCACCCGCACATCCACGGCACGACGGCCATCCAGGTGGCCTCCGGCGCGGCCGGGGCGATCATGGTGCGCGGCGCGCTCGACGCCCTGCCCGGCATCGCCGACGCCCGCGAGCGCCTGATGGTCTTCTCGACGCCGTCCATCGGCGACAACGGCTTCACGCCCCTGCCCGAGGGCACCGCCTGCACCGACGAGACCCTCACCTTCGACGACTTCTCGATCCTGAGCGCCACCGACAGCCTGCAGTACAACATCATCAACGGGCAGCACCGCCCCCGGCTGATCACCCCGCCGGGCCAGGTGGAGCGCTGGCAGTTCGTGCACGCCGGGTTCCTCGACGAGGTCTACCTGGGGCTGTTCCGCGGCACCGATGGCGACTGCAGCGACTGGAGCACCGCCGACGCCGACACCCGCCAGCTGATCCAGATCGGGCGCGACGGGCTGATCCTGCCCCAGCCCTTTGAGCACCCCTACCTGTTCATGGCGCCCGGCTACCGCATCGACGCCCTGCTCGGTGGCGCCGGTCGGCTGGAGCACGGCGACACCTGGTGCCTGGTGGCCGCGCGCTTCCTGCAGCAGACCGACGACGACGACAGCCCGTTCACCGAGCAGCTGATCTCGCCCTCGGACCCGCCCACGCCCGAAGACATCTTCGCGCGCTTCGGCAGCGATGGCGACCTGGTGGCCGTGCTCAACGTCAGCGACGACGCCGGCGCGCCGAGCACCGCCGCCCTGCCCGACTTCGACGCCATCGCGCGGCTGTCCCCCGACATGGATCTGCAGGGCGTGTCCATCGCCGACCGCTGCGCCCAGGCGGCCGCCATCGAAGACCCCGCCGCCATCGACCAGGTCGCCGTGCTGCAGGTGGGCGCGGCCACGGCCCCCTTCGATGAGCCGGACCCGTGCAACTGCAAGGCCTACAACGTCAACTGCCACAACTTCGAGACCACCAACCGCATGGCCTACCCGGTGGATCGCGACCTGGTGGTGGGCGAGGTGGATCACTGGCGCATCGCCGCGTCCCTGGACGGGCACCCGTTCCACATCCACATCAACCCCTTCATCGTCTGCCCCACCGACAACCCGTTTGATCCCCTGCCCTTCCCCCACTGGCGCGACACCTACCTGGTCAACGTCAACCGACAGATCGATGCCATCAGCCAGAACAAGTCGTACACGGGCGCCTATGTGTTCCACTGTCACAAGCTGACCCATGAAGACCACGGCATGATGGAGATCGTGCGCGCCTGTGATCCCGCCGAGGACGACACCTGTGGTCAGAACGGCTGGCGGGCCTGCCGCGAGGGCGACCTGGGCTGCCAGCAAGCCCTGGCGGCCACGGACTGCGTCATCTCGAACCCGAACCCGGTCGCTGGGGGGACGTGCCTGCTCAGCCTGGGCCTGCCCGGCGGCGTCTGCGGCCCCAACGCCTGCGCGGCCGACGACCAGTGCCTGGGCGACGACGTCTGCGGCGAGGGCTTCGTCTGCGGCGCCGCGTGCGCGGTGGACGGCGACTGCCCCCTGGTCGCCGCCTGCCAGGGCGGCGTCTGCGCGCCCGCCATGTGCGACGGCCCCTGCCCCCCCGGCCAGCGCTGCGCCCACGGCGCCTGCGAGTAGGCCGGCCGGGCCCGGGCTGACGCGCTGGACCCCACGGGCTGACAATCGGGTTCCAATCGCCGGGCCCCATGGGCACCATGCCCCGCATGGGCATTCCAAGCTTCGACCAGTTCATCGATCCGCTCTTCCAGTTGCTCGGCGAGCACCCGGATGGGCTGAAGACCACCCAGGTGTATGCCGCCCTGGCGGCGCGCCTCGGCCTGTCGGAGGCGGAGCGGGCGATGTTGCTGCCCAGCCGGCGACAGCCGGTCTATCAGAACCGCATCGGGTGGGCGCACGACCGCCTGAAGCGCGGCGCGCTCAGCCACTCCCTCAAGCGCGGCGTGTGGTGCCTCACCGACGCTGGGCGCGCGGAGTGCGCGAAGGGTGCGCTGCCCACCGACACCGTGCGGGCCCTGGCCTTCGACTTCGACAGCGACACCTCCGTCGCCGAGGTCGCCGCGCCCGTGCCGGTGCCCGCCGCCGAGCAGACCCCGGAAGAGCTGATCGACGCCGCCGCAGAGCGCCTCACCGCCAGCGTCGCCGACGACATCCTGGCCCAGCTCGCCGAGGTCAGCCCCGTCCGCTTCGAGCGGATCGTGTTGGACCTCCTGTTGGCGCTGGGCTACGGCGTGTCGTCGTCGGCGTTCGAACAGACCGGCGGCACCGGCGACGGCGGCATCGACGGGATCGTCAGCCTGGACCGCCTGGGGCTGGACAAGGTGTACGTGCAGGCAAAGCGCTGGAAGGGCTCAGTGGGTCGCCCCGAGGTGCAGGGCTTCTTCGGTGCGCTCGCTGGCCGCCGCGCCTCGAAGGGGGTCTTCATGACCACCTCCAGCTTCACGACGCACGCGTTGGACTACGCCGCGCAGGTCTCCGACAGCCTCGTGCTGGTCGACGGCCCGCAGATGGCGCGGCTCATGATCTCCACGGGGGTTGGGGTCTCGACGATGCGGAAGATCGCCATCGTCGCCTTGGACACCGACTACTTCACAGAGTAAGCGTCCCCCGCCCACGCCCTCCCTTGCCCCCACCCAGGATGCCCCCCCATGGCGAGCCTCGGACACATCTTCGTCGGCGTCGCGGCCGGCCGCGCCTGGGGCGGGCCCCGGGTGTGGCGGCCCATGCTCGCCTTCAGCGCGCTGAGTTTCCTGCCCGACCTCGACGTCATCGGCTTCCGGTTCGGCGTGGCCTATGGCGACCCCTGGGGGCACCGCGGCGCGAGCCACTCCGTCGTGTTCGGGGTGGCGGTGGCGCTGGTGGTGGCCCTGCTGGCCCGCCTGGGCGACGTGCCGTGGCGGCGCGCGCTGCTCTTCGCGGCGCCCGTCGTCGTCAGCCACGGCTTCCTCGACACGCTGACCACCGGGGGCCTGGGCTCAGCGCTGTGGTGGCCCTTCTCGGACGCGCGGCACTTCGCGCCGTGGCGGCCGATCCCCGTCAGCCCCATCGGCCGCGCGTTCTTCGGCGCCCGCGGCCTGCGGGTCGCCCTGACCGAGGTGGTGCTGTTCGCGCCGTTCTGGATCTACGCCCTCTGGCCGCGCCGCCGGGCTGAGCCCAGGGGCTGATCCCCGACCCGGCTCAGTCACAGACCTCGAGGCGGAGCCACTGTAGCCGCTGCTCGGCGGGGAGCTCGACGTACAGATCATCGGCCAGGGCGCCGCCGTCCACACAGTCCCCCACCGGCAGATCGGTGAACACATCGACGAGCCGGTAGTCGCGGCCGGCGCGCAGCCAGATCGCGTCGGCGATGTGCGGCGGCACGCGGTAAGCCTGCCGCACGTGGGTGCGCCACAGGTTCTGAAACACAAACACCACGTTCCCATCGCCCGACCACTTCACCTGGGCGAACACCCGGTCGTCCACGGTGCCGGCGTCCCGGGTGCGCAGGAAGTGCCGCGGAGCGCTGATCAGCGCGCGGTTGGCGTAGGCGCGGCGCGCGTGGTTGATGGCCCCGTAGGCGTCCACCAGGGCGTCGGCGTCGGCGCGGTGCCCGTCGCCGCCGACGAAGCGCGCCTCGAGCACCGTCGAGCGCTTGAAGCCCAGCCCGTGGGCCTCGCCGAACTCTTGACCCATCAGCAGCATCGGCACCGACCAGGCGCTCGCCCCCGCACCGTAGAACCCCGCCCCGATCCACGGGTCGAAGCCCGTCCCGTCGGTGAGCCGGTGCTCGTCGTGGGTCTCGAGCGCGGTCATCACATAGGCCCGCCCCGCGAAGCGCTCGGCGTTGGCCAGCACCGACTCCACCCGGTGCGCGTCCTTGGTCTGGCCGCGGCGGGCGGTCATGTCGGTCACGTAGCCCTCGGTGAGCACGTCGACGTGATCGGCCATGCCGTCCTGGGTGAAGAACTCCTCGGCCAGATAGATGGGCCGGGCCTGGCCGCGCAGGGCCGCGTAGTGGTTCACCTTGGCCAGCGTGTAACGCCAGAACTCGGTGCTCAGGCCGTTGTTGAAGTCGGTCGAGTGATCCAGCCGGAAGCCATCGACCCCCCGGGCCACCCAGTAGTTCAGCACCCGCACCAGGTACTCGCGGTTGCGGGCGTACACATCGGCGGCGTCGGCGTTGGTGGCGTGGTGGAACAGGAACTTCACGTCCCGCCAGTCGTTGGTGAAGCCATCGCTCGGGCCCTGCGCGGGCTGCCAGCGGTCGGCGCCCAGGTAGAACCCGAACAGCGCCTGCTCCAGGGTCTGGGCGTCGCACGCGAAGGTCTCGCGCTCGCCATCCAGGGCGTTGCGCCACATCGCGAAGCCCCGCACCAGGGCGCCGCCGGTGAGCGCCGGGCACACAGCGCGGAAGGCCGCCAGGTCATCGGCCACGGGGCCGTCGAGGGTGGCCAGATCGGCGGCCCCGTCGAACACCCGGGGCGACACCAGCGCCTCGTCGTGGGTGGCCGTGAAGTCCCAGAGCGTCGCCAGATCCGCGCCGGCGTCGAGGCGGTCGCGCACCTGCACGGCGCGCAGGTCGTCGTACAGGCGGTAGCCGTGGCCGAAGTGGTTGACCGCCACGTCGAGCATCACCCGCACGCCGCGGCGGTGGGCCTCGTCGATCACGGCGTCCAGGGCGTCGTCGCCAAAGCAGGGCTCGGCGCTCTCCTCGTCGGCGCCCTGCGCGATGCAGGCCCGCGAGAGATCGCCGCGCACGTGCCAGTAGTCGCGCACGGCATACGGTGAGCCCAGGTTGTCGCAGGGGTGCGGCAGGTCGTGCTGGTCGTTGTTGGGGAACACCGGCATGAGCCACAGGGCGTTGGCCCCGACCCGCTCATCGACGTAGCGCAGGGTGATGCCCGCGCGGAAGTCGTCGGTGTCCTCGAGCAGATCATCGAGCGTGCCCAGCTTGATGCGCTCGAGATCATCGACCACATCGCAGCCCTCGCCCTCGCCGCGGTAGGCCACCTCGGGGGCGATCTTCTGGGCGCACGCCTCGCGCTGCCAGGCCGCGCCCACGTCCGGGTGGCAGGCGTTGGCCGAGCGCGCCTGCAGCTCGTAGAGCACCAGCCCGCCCGCCACCGGGTTCGCCAGCGCGGGGCGCGCGCCGTCGGCCTTCGGCGGCGGGGGATCGGTCGGCCCACTGGCCGGCCCCGGGCAGCCTGCGCAGCCGGGGCCAGGGCAGGCCGCGGGTGGCGCCTGCAGTGACCCCGGGTGGCGGGAGCCGTCACCCACATCACACGCGCTGAGGGCGAGCAGGGTGAGCGGGAGGGCCAGGATCTGCGCAAGACCAGGACGCACGGGCGACCTCCTTGGGCCCCGAGGGCCGACCGCCGGTCTGCATGCACAGGGCGCGCCGAACGCCTGGGGCCGTCGAGCAAGGTGTCGGACTCGCGGGCCGAGCCAGGGCACGCCGGAGCCGGCGACCTCGGCGATGACGCGGCCGATGGGGGCGCTTCTCAGCGTCCTGCCAAGGCGCCGCGCCCGTCGGTGCGCCCCCCTTCACCCTGGCGCCGACCTGGCCGCGCCGCCGACCCGGGCCCTGCTGAGCCCTCACGGCACGGGCCACTGGCGTGCGTGCCCCGCCCCGGGTCTACTGGGCGTACCCACCCAGGAGAGACCGATGGCCACCCGCACGCGCCAACAGACCCCACCGCGCCCACCCGTCGACCATCTCGAGCGCCTGCTCGCGGTGACCCTCGCGGCGGGGCTCGCCGCGTCGGTCGGCTGCCAGGCGTCTTCCAGCGCGAGCGACGAGAGCGACGGACAGCGCCCCCAACACACCTACGACGGCGGGGGGTCGTGCGAGCCCGGCTTCAGTCAGACCGTGCCCCGGTGCGTGGTGGCCGACGCAGACCCTGCCGACGCCGGGGCGGCCGCGCCCGACGCAGGCCCCACGGACGGCGGCGCCGCGGACGCCGAAGCCCCCGAGGACGCCGACGTGCCCGACGCAGGCCCCGCCGATCTGGGCGCCGACGGGACGGTCGCGCTGGACGCCGCGCTGCCGAGCAGCCCCCCCGACTGTGTGCCCGATCTGCGGGCCACCGACGCCGAGGCCAGCCCCCTCGCC
>JAUHVS010000256.1 GCA_030424955.1 bacterium
CGCGGCCCGTGGCTGGGCGGCTCACGGGCCTCAGCGCGGCGGCGGCGCCCCCTCGAGCACAGCGCTGAGCTGATCGACGGTCCACCGCTGGGCCGCCGCGGCGCGGGCGACGAGGGTGGCGGGCGGGGCGACCTCGGCGGGGCCGCCGGCCAGGGGCCAGCGGGCCGAGTAGGCGTAGGTGAAGGCCGGGTAGTGCTGCTCCAGGGCGGCCACGATGGCCTGCGCGTGGGGGCGGTGGGCCTGCAGCTCGGCGTCCAGCACGGCGTTGCGGGCGTGGCGCAGGTTCTCGGGGGACAGGCGCACGTGCAGCACCTCCACCACCAGGTGCGTGGCCTCGGGGGCGGCGGCCAGCTCGGCGGTGAGCGCGCGGGCCTCGCCCGGGCGCAGGCGGCTGTCGCTCTTGCGCTTCGCGGGCCGGCCGACGCTGGGGTCGCCCCAGTCCCACACCTGGCCCAGCCGGGCCGACCAGCGGGTCAGGGCGCGGCCGTCGGCGCCCTCGAGGCGGGCGTGCACCCGCAGGTGGCGCTCGGGATCGCCCGTGGGCACGGCGTGGCCCGCCTGATCGTTGGTGAGGGTCAGCGGCACCTGCCAGCCCGCCTTGGTGCGCTTCGGGCCCGCCGCCGTCACCGTCACGCCCGGGTGCCAGCCGCGGGCGATGACGTTATCGAAGCCTTTGAAATCCTTCGGGATACCACTGCCCGTCCACAGATGCCGCCGGGTGGCGCGGGGGGGGGCGCCCACCGCCAGCGGCCGGGTGATGCTCGGCATGTGGCAGTCCACGCAGTCCGTGTCGCGGACGGGGCCCTCGGCGAGCTCCGTGTGGGTGTCGAACCAGCAGGGGAAGTCCGGCGTGAGCTGGCCCTGGCCCGGCGTGTGGCAGCGCTCGCAGACGCCCCGCAGGCTGGGGCGGCTGACGGTCACGCGGTGGGGCGCCAGGGTGTCGCCGCGGGTGCCGATGATGGTGCCGCGGCCGTCGGGGGCCACCCGCACGTGGCAGGTGGCGCAGGTGATGGCCTCGTGGACGAGGCTCGCGTCGAAGCGCGGGTTGGGCACGGGCACGGGGGTGCCCACCCGGGTGGGGCTCGCCCCGTCGAGGGCGGTGTCGGGCTGGATGCGGATCGCCCGCTGGGCCTGGAGCGGGGCGTGGCAGTTGAGGCACAGCCAGCGGGGGTTGCCGGGCTTGGCGAGCTCGGCCAGGTACTGCGGATCGCGCATGGCCGCCGCGTGGGTGGAGCCCTGCCACTCGGCGTGGATGTCGCGGTGGCAGCCCCCGCAGACGTTGGCGCTGATGCCGATGGAGCCGCCCGGCGTGATGGGCACCCGGGCGGTCTCGATGAGGCTCGAGAAGGCGAACCCGCCCAGGCGATCCGCGATGGTCGGCGGCGCCGGGGCGCTGGCGTCGGCGGCCGGCGCGGGCGCGGCGGAGGGATCGGGCGCAGGCGGCTTCGGGCCCTGGGGCTGCCCACACGCCGTGGCGACCACCAGGGCGCCGATCGCGACCGCCCACCGCACACCCCATCGCCCCGTCATCGCCGCCTCCGTGCTGGAGGCGTCAGATGCCGCGGGGGCCCTTGGCGTGTCATGGCGGCCGCGCAGAGCGCGGCTCGGATGTGGCAAGTGCTCGACATCATTTCACAATCTGCTGAATCTGGGCGCGCAGCCAGCGGGCGCCGGGATCGGCGTCATCGCGCAGGTGCCACGCGAGGCTGATGGTGAACTGGGGCAGGTCGACGGGCGGCTCGAAGGCGACCGCCGGATACCAGCCCGTGAAGGCGGCGACGGCGCGGGCCGGGCTGGTGAGCACCAGGTCCGAGCGCAGCGCCACCAGGGGGGCCGCCAGAAAGAAGGGCACGCGCACCACCACCCGCCGCGACAGGCCCTGCGCGGCCAGGGCGCGGTCCACCGCCCCGTCCCCGGTGCCGGTGAGCCCCACCAACACGTGGCCCGCGGCGCAGTAGGCCGCCAGCCGATCGGGCGCCGCCAGCAGCGGGTGGCCCGCCCGCACGAAGCCCTGGAAGCCGTCGCGGTACAGCACCTGGCGGCGCACGCCCGCGCCCAGGTCGGGCAGCACGCCCACCACCACGTCGAAGGCGCCGCGCTGCAGGCCCTGGGTCACGTCGGCCGGCTGCGGCACCACCCGCAGGTTCACGCCCGGCGCCACGCGGGCCAGGTGTGCGGTGACCTCGGGCACCCACAGGGCCGCGCCGTAGTCGGTGGTGGCCAGGGTGAAGGTGCGGGTGGCCGTGGCGGGCTCGAAGGTGGGCGCGGCGCTGACCGCCGCCTGGAGCGCGGCGAGGGCGGCGCGCAGGGGGCCGGCGAGGGCCTCGGCCCGGGGCGTGGGCACCATCTGCGCGCCCACCCGGACCAGCAGGGGATCGTCGAGCTGGGTCCGCAGCCGGGCCAGGGTCTGGCTCATGGCGGGCTGGCTGACGGCCATCCGGCGGGCCGCGGCCGTGACGCTGCGGGTCTGCAGCAGGGCGTCCAGGGCGACCAGCAGGTTGACGTCGAGGGCGGCGAGGCTGGGCATGAGCGCACGGTGCCACACAAGCGTAGCTAATGGGCACCTGCCGATCCGTGATTTCTCGGATGGACCGTCGGCCCCTAGCGTGGCGGGCAGATGACTCACCCCATTGGCCAGGAGGCCCCCATGACCCGCACCGCGTCCCCCACCTACCTCGTCACCGGCGCCAACGGCACCATCGGCGCGCGCACCGTCGCCGCCCTGCGCGCCCAGGGCGCCACCGTCCGCGCGGGCGTGCGCCGCCTCGATCAGGGCGCCCCGCTGGCGGCCCTGGGGGCCACCCCGGTGCACCTCGACTTCACCGATCCCGCGAGCCTGGCCGCGGCCTTTGATGGCGTGGATCGGGTGCTCCTGCTGACGCCCTTCGTCGAGGACGCGCTGCCCCTGGTGGACGCCGCCCTGTCCGCGGCGCAGGCCGCGGGCGTCGACTTCGTGGTGCGCCTGTCGGCGCAGGGCGCCGCCGAGGACGCCCCCTTCGCCCTCGCGCGGGCCCACGCCGCTGCGGAGGGCCGGGTGCGCCAGAGCGGCCTGCGCTGGGCGGTGCTGCGGCCCACCTTCTACATGGACAACACCCTGGGCTTTCAGGGCGGCGCCATCGCCCAGACCGGCGCGTTCTACGGCGCCAACGACGGCGCGGTGGCGTGGATCAGCAGCGTGGACGTGGGCGCGGCTGCGGCGGCGGTCCTGGCGGACCCCGACGCGTACGCGGGCCAGACCTACGGGCTCACCGGCGGCGAGGCCCTGACGCAGGCGCAGCTCGCCGAGCAGATCGCCGAGGCCGCGGGGCGGCCGGTGGGCTATGTGAACGTCGGGCCGGCGGCGCTCCGGGCGAGCCTCGAGGGGCAGGGCACGCCCGCCTGGCAGGTGCAGGCGCTGATGGATCTGGAGACCATCAAGGGCAACGGCTGGGCGGCGGGCACCACCGACGCCGTGCAGCGGCTGCTGGGCCGGCCGCCGCTGACCTTTGCCGCCCACCTGGGGCACAGCGCCGCGGCGGTGGCGGCCCTCTGGCCGGCCTGAGGGTCGCGGGCGCGGCCCGGTGGGCCCGGCCCCTCGCTCAGTGGCTGAACCACCGGCGCACCCGGTCCATCAGCCCGGGGGGTGAGGCCTCGGCGGCGGTGGGGGGCAGGCGCGCGATCTGCTGGTTGAGCGGGCCCAGGTGCCCCTTGAGCTGCTCGACCAGCGGGCCGTAGTGGCCCAGCCGGGCCTGGAGCACCGCCACCTGACCCCGATCGCCGTACTGTGCGGGGGCCCCCTGGGCGTGCAGGGTGCTGGTCTGCTCCTCCACCCGCGCCAGCGCCTCGTGGATGGCGCTGCGGGCCCGCCGCGGATCGTCGGACAGCAGGCGCACGAACCACTTCGCGCCGCGGCGCGCGAGGGCCAGGTCCTCGGGCCCGAACCAGGTCATCAGGTCATGCAGGATCAGCAGCACCAGGTGGCGCGCCCGGGGCCAGCTGAGGTCGTCGTCCGGGTGCAGGTGCTCGACGGCGCGCACCAGCGACAGCGCGGCCTCCCAGCGCTGGCGGCGGATCGGTGACTTCATTTTGAAGATCAGGTGGTTGGGGCACGGCCCGCGGCCGGCGTGGGTCGGCGGCGCGGGGCCGTCGATGGGCGCGCGCGAGGGCTGCAGGCCCAGCACGTCGACCACCCCCGACACCTTCCCGAAGGCGGCGCCTGCGCTGGGGCCGGTGGGGCACAGCGGGCCCGTGTGCTTGAGGGGGCGGCGGCGGCGGATGGCGGCAGGTAGCGGTGTGGCGGTCATGGCGCGGCTCCCACGGGGCTGTGCTCCTGTGGATCTACGGCCGCCCGCCCGTGGGCCCTTGAGCGCCCTGGGTCTGCGCGCGGGGGCAGCGCGCGCGGGGCGCTCAGCCGGTAGGCTCGCCCCGCGCCACCCACCGCGCGCCGCCCGGCGCCGAGCCGTCGAGGACCAGCCGGAACTGGCGCTCGCCTCGGCGGGCCTGCGGATCGGGTCGGGTCGCGAACAGCCGGGTCTGCCCCTGGCGGAACAGGCGGTCGGCCTCGTCGTCGGGCACGGTCACGCCGTCCTGCTCGAAGGCCACCACGAAGCGGCAGCCCGCCCGCCACTGGTCGCAGCCCCAGCCGCGCTGGCCGCGGATGATGTGGCCGGCGCCACAGGCGGGGCAGGCCGGGCCCTGCGCGGGGCCGCTGGGCGCCGCGGCCTTGCGGGGCTGGGCTGTGGGTCGCGTCGCCTGGGCCGACGCTGCGCGGCGGGGGGCGGCGCGGCGCTCACGGGTCGGCCCAGCGGGGGCCGCGCGGTCCCGTGAGCCGCTGCGCGTGCGGGCCCTGCCTCGACCCTTGCCGCGGCCCTTGCCCCGCCCGCGGCGCGCCGTGGGCCCCTCGGGGGTCACCACCCGGGGGGCCGCCAGCAGCGCGCGCACGATCTCGCGCACGAAGCCGCGGATGTCGCGCCGGAAGGGCATGGCGGGGGCCTGCCCGTCGGCGATGGCTTGCAGGCGGCTCTCCCACGCGCCGGTCAGGGCGGCCTGGGTCAGCGCGGGCACGGGGAGGGCGTCGATGAGCGCGCGGCCCAAAGTCGACGGCACCAGCTGCTTGCCCTGGCGGTCGATGTAGCCGCGGCGCAGCAGGGTCTCGAGGATCGACGCGCGGGTGGCGGGCGTGCCCAGCCCGGCCTCGCGCATGGCGGCGCGCAGGGCCGCGTCCTCGAGGGTGCGCCCGGCGCGCTCCATGGCGCCCAGCAGGCTGGCCTCGGAGTAGCGCGGCGGCGGCCGGGTCTGCTTGGCCAGCACCTCGGCGGCGGTGACCTGGGCCGCGTCACCCACCTCGACGCGGGGCAGCAGCACCGCCTCGGCGGCGGCGTCCCCCTTGGGCGGGGCGGGGGGATCCACCGCCTCCCAGCCGGCCTCCAGGCGCACCCGGCCCCGGGCCTCCAGGCGCTCGCCAGCGGCCTCGGCCTCCAGGCGGGTCTTGGCGTACACGGCCGGCGGCATGAGCGCGGCCAGGGTGCGGCGCACGACCAGCTCGTAGATGCGCTGCTCGTCGCGGGACAGGGCGCCCAGGGCGGGCGTCTTGGCCGTGGGGATCAGCGCGTGGTGGTCGCCGACCTTGCTGTCGTCCACCACCCGGCGGGAGGGGGTGGGCCAGCCCTGCGCGGCCAGGGCCTGCGCCTCGGTGGCCCAGGGGCCCGCCTGGGCCACCGCCTGCACCACCGCGGGCAGCCCCGCGGCGACGTCCTGGGTCAGGTGCCGCGAGTCGGTGCGCGGGTAGGTCAGCAGCTTGTGCTTCTCGTACAGCGCCTGGGCCGCCTGCAGGGTCTGCTGGGCGGTCAGCCCGAAGCGCCGGTTGGCCGCCTGCTGCAGGGCGGTCAGGTGGTAGAGCAGGGGCGGCGGCACGGTCTGGCGCTCGCGCTCGGCGGCCACCACCCGCGCGGGGCTGCCGGTGAGCCGCTGGGCCAGCGCGTCGGCGGCGGCGCGGTCGGCGAGGCGCCCCTGGGTGCGGGCGTCCGCCGGTGGGGGGGCGCCCACGGGGCCGATCCAGCGGGCGGTCCACGGGCCGGCCTCGGCCACCAGCGCGGCCTGCACCTCGTGGTAGGTCTCGGGGACGAAGGCCTCGATCTCGGCCTCGCGGCTCACCAGCAGCGCCAGGGTGGGGGTCTGCACCCGGCCCACCGACAGCAGGGTGTTGGCCCGCGAGGTCAGGGCGCGGGTGGCGTTCATGCCCACCAGCCAGTCGGCCTCGGCCCGGCAGCGCGCGGCGTGGCCGAGGGCGTCGAAGTCGGCCCCCGGCCGCAGGCGCTCCAGGCCCGTGCGGATCGCCGCCGGGGTCAGCGACGACACCCAGAACCGCAGCACGGGCGCGGTGCAGCCGGCCACCTCGTAGACGTAGCGGAAGATCAGCTCGCCCTCGCGCCCGGCGTCACAGGCGTTGATCACCTGGCTCACCCGGCGGTCGGTGAGGAAGCGCTTCACCTTCGCGAAGTGCCCGCGGGTGCGGGCGTTGGGCACCAGCACCAGCTGGCGGGGCAGGATGGGCAGGGTCTCGGGGTCCCAGCGCTTCCAGCGGGGATCGTGGGCCTCGGGGCTGGCGGTCTCGATGAGGTGGCCCAGACACCAGGTCACCCGCACGCCGTCCCCGTCGATGCACCCGTCGCCCGACGTGCGGGCGCCGAGCACCCGGGCGAGGTCGCGGGCCACCGACGGCTTCTCGGTCACGAACAGGCGCATCGCGGCAGGGTGCCCGGGGGCGTCGCAGGACGCCAGGGGTCCGCGGGGGCGCTTCGCGGCGGCGACCGCAGCAGGGCGCGCACCCGGGCCCGCAGACGGGGGGCGTCATCGGCCTGCCGCAGCACCGCCTGCAGCCCTGGCGGCCGGCCGGCTGGGCGGCGTCCCCGGCGACGGCGTGGACGAGATGACAGTGCCGGGGGCGGGGCGAGCACACCGATATCTCGCGTCACCGAAGTATCGCTACTGCCGCAGCAGGCTCCGGATCCGACCGCGGAGCTGCGGATCGTCGTCGGCGGCGCGGAGGGTGGCCTCGAGCGCCCGGCGCCCGCTGGGCCGGGCCGCGTGGGGCGCCACGGCGTTCACCAGCAGCGGCTGGTTCAGCCGGGCCACGCGCCCCTCGGCCACCGCGGCCGCCAAGGGCGCCAGCACCGCCTCCGACACCTCGGCGCGGCCCGCCAGGCCCACCAGCGCCGCCCGCTGGACGGCCACGTCGCCGTCCGCAGCCAGCCGCCCCAAGGCCGCGGTCACCTGCGCCCCCGGGTGCGCGCCCAGGCCCCGGGCCGCGGCGCGGCGCACCGCCGCCTGGGGATCAGCGGCCCCCTGCAGCAGCGCGTCGCGATCCACCGCCCGGCCCGCGTTGCCCAGGCCCAGCAGCCGCGCCGCCGCGTCCTCGACGTCCTCGGTGGGCGCCGGCCGCACCGCCCGGTCGAGCAGCGCCTCGGCGCCCGCCGGATCCCCAGCTACCGCCAGGCGCCGCGCCAGCCCCCCTGCCGCGGCCAGGGCCGCGCGGCGGACCACCGGATCCTCGGCGGCCGCCAGCGCGACGGCCTGATCCACCGTCTCGGGCAGCGGCTGGGGCACCATGCCGATGCGCTGCACCAGCAGGCTGCGCTCGGCGGCGTCGGTGCGCTGGGCCAGGCGGGGATCCTGCAGCACTCGCACCAGCGCCCGCTGGGCCTGCGGGTGGCCGGACTGCGCCAGCAGGTCCATGGCCAGGGCCCGCCCGCCCGGCAGGGTGCCCGGGGTCAGCACCAGCTCGGCGAGCGCGTCGGCCAGCTCGGGCTGGGCCTGGAGCCGGCGGGCGGCGTCCCACACCGCGCGGTCGGGGGTGTGGGCGCCCGCGGCCTGCACCTGCACCAGCACCTCGGCGGCGGGCGGCG
>JAUHVS010000257.1 GCA_030424955.1 bacterium
GTTCTCGGTCACCAGGATCTCGGTCCAGGACACCCCCTTGAAGGGGCTGCGGTCGCCGCGCTTGCGGGCCGCGTCGTAGGCGGCGCGCATGGCGGCCCAGCTCGCCCACTCGCTCAGCCCGTGCTGGTCGGGGGGCAGCGGGCGGCAGGCGTCGTCGCGGCGCTTGGCGCCGGCCACGTAGTTGCCGAAGAGCAGCTCGCCCTGGTGGTGCATCACCACGTCCCGGGTGGCCTCGACGGCGTGCCGGCTGCGGGCGTGGGCGGGGGGGCGCCAGCACTGGAACACGGCGCTCAGCTTCACCCGGGCGTCCTCGCCGTTGCGCTGCAGGTGGCTGCCCAGGTAGGTGCGCGCGGCGATGGCCTGGGCCTCGAGGGCGGGGGCCGCCGTGGTGAACCAGCCCAGCTCGCAGTCCACCACCCCGGGCAGGTACTCGCTCTCGATGGCCATGGCGCCGCGCACGGTGTCGACGCAGGCGGGCATGACCGTCAGCCGCGGCCCCTGGCCGTGGGTCGCCTCGCACTCGCGCAGGGTGGTCCGGGCCGGCCCGCAGGCCGTGGCGACGGCCGCGACGCATCCGATGAGGGCCAGGGTTTTCCCCCGCCGGGTCAGCGGTCTATCCTGCGGCCCGCGCCAGACCTTCGGGAGGGCCCCCGTGCTCGTCTTCGGCATCATCCTCATCGTCGCCGCCATCGGGTTGGTGGTGGTGCACGTCATGGCCCGCCGCAAGACGGGCTACCTGCTGGCCGCTCAGGACCAGACCGCCGGCGCCCTGGCCGACATCGCCCGGCGGGTCGCCGGCGAGATCGGGGGGGGCGGCTACAGCGAGTTCGTCACCCTGACCGGTCAGGCCCAGTGCCCACAACCCCTGGCGTCGCCCCTGGGCGACCGCGCCTGCCTGCACTACCGCATGTCGGTCACGCGGGAGTACGAGGAGGACTACGAGGAGCGCGACAGCGAGGGGCGCGTGCGCCGGCGCACCCGCCGGGGCTCCGAGACCATGTCGAGCCAGAGCGAGGCGACGGACTTCACGCTGGTGGACGATCCGGGCGAGATCGAGGTGCGCGTCCAGGGGGCAGACTTCGACGGCATGGTGCAGACCGTCGACCGCTTCGAGCCCGCGTCGAGCGGCTTTGGCGGCCAGCTCTCCCTGGGCCGCTGGCGCATGAGCGTGGGCCACCTGGGCCACGGCCGGCGCACCCTCGGCTTCCAGTACCGCGAGCACATCCTGCCGTACCCGGCGTCGCTGACGGTGGTGGGGCAGGCCACCGACCAGGGCGGCGGCATGAACATCGCGAGCGGCGGCCCGGCGTTCATCGTGTCGACCCTGAGCAAGCAGCAGATGATCGGCGACGCGAAGAAGCGCGCCTCGGTGACGGCGGCGCTGAGCGGGATCTGCCTGCTGGCGGGCATCGGCCTGACCATCGCGGGCGCCCTGCAGGGGTGAGGCGGCCGGGCCGGGGACGATTTCTGTGACATCCGGCGGCCCTGGCTCGTCTACCGGGCATGACTGACGCCCCGCCCCCCGCCGCCCCCGCCCCGGTCAAGCCCGCTCGGCCCCGCCGCCCCCGCTGGCAGCGCTGGGCCATCGATCTGGCGCTCATCGCCGGGGTGCTCATCGTCGCCCAGCTCTGGCACCGCCGGCACCTGGTGCCCGCCGACGGCCGGCCCGCCCCCGAGGTCACCCTGCGCACCCTCGACGGCGCCCCCGTGCACCTCAGCGACTACCGCGGCAAGACCGTTCAGCTGCACTTCTGGGCCACGTGGTGCAGCGTCTGCAAGGTGGAGTACGGGGCGCTCAACGCCCTGCAGGCCGGGCTGTCGGACGACCAGGCGCTGCTGGCCATCGTCGCCGACGGCGACGATCCGGCCCGCATCAAGCGCTACATCGCCGAGCACGGGCTGACCTACCCGGTGCTCATCGGCGATCGCGCCGCCATCGAGGCCTTTGGCGTGTCGAGCTTCCCCACCAACTTCTGGCTGACCCCCGAGGGCACGCTGACGGGCCGGGACGTGGGCATGACCACCCGCTGGGGGATGCGCTGGCGCATGGGCTGCTCCGGCGGGCCCGGCGGGTAGCCGGGGCGGGCCGGGTCAGGCGCCCACGGTTGAACTGCGCGCCCGCCTGCGCGACCCTACGGGCCGCCGATGCGCACGGTGCGACCAACCGGAGGCAGTGATGCGAGACGTATTCGTGGTGGGCGGGGCCCACACCCCGTACCTGGGCAAGTTCCACCCGGACTTCATCTGGAAGAAGCACCCGGACTTCGGCACCCGCACCAACCCCAACACCGAGCAGTACATCCGCACCATCGTGGCGGACACCTTCGCCGCGACCGGGGCCACCGGTGCGCTGGTCGACAAGGCCTTCATCGGCAACTTCGCCGGTGAGCTCTTCGACAACCAGGGCCACCTGGGCGCCTTCGTGGCCGCCGCCGATCCGGGCCTGGTGGGCAAGCCCATCACCCGCGTCGAGGCCGCCTGCGCCAGCGGGGGCCTGGCCCTCTCGAACGGCGTGGACGCCATCCGCGCCGGCGCCGACATCGTGCTGGTGCTGGGCGCCGAGGTGCAGACCACCCGCAACGCCATGGACGGCGCCGACTACCTGGCCCGCGCCGCGCACTACAGCCGGCAGCGCGAGATCGATCCCTTCACCTTCCCGGCGCTGTTCGCGCGGCGCATCAAGGCGGTGGTGGCGCACACAGACACCACCACCGACGATCTGGCGCTGGCGGCCGTGAAGGCCTACGGCAACGCCAACAAGAACCCCTACGCGCACATGCGGGCCTACAAGATGGACCTCGCGGCGGCGAAGGCGAGCCCCACCTTCCTGCAGAACGCCGAGCTGACCGACTGGCTGCGGGTGAGCGACTGCAGCCAGGTGAGCGACGGCGCGTCCGCGGTGATCCTGGCCAGCCCCAAGGGCCTCGAGAAGCTCGGCAAGGCCAAGAGCGAGGTCGTGCAGATCCTCGCGTCGGTCATCGCGGTCGGCGCCATCGACCAGGATCCCGATCCCCTGGTGATGGCCACGGTGAAGGCGGCGGCGCAGCGGGCCTACGCCGAGGCGGGCCTGGGCCCGGCCGACATGCAGGTGGCCGAGGTGCACGACTGCTTCACGGTGGCCGAGGTGCTGGCGACCGAGGCGCTGGGCTTCGCGGACGCCGGCCAGGGCGCGCGGCTGCTGCGCGACGGCGTCACCGCCCTCGACGGGCGCCTGCCGGTCAACACCGGCGGCGGGCTGGTGGCCTTCGGGCACCCCGTGGGCGCCACCGGCGTCAAGCAGGCCCTCGAGATCTTCCGGCAGATGACCGGCCAGTGCGGCGACTACCAGCTGGCCACCCCGCCCACCGTGGGCGTGTCGGCGAACATGGGCGGCGACGACCGCACCGCCGTCGTGAGCATCTACCGCGCGGGCTGAGCCCCCTTGGCAGGGCCCGGCCGGGCCGCCATGCTGCCGGCGTCTTTCCCCCATCGGAGGGCGCCATGCGCTTCTTGCACACCATGATCCGCGTGTTCGATCTGGACGCGGCCCTGGCCTTCTTCTGCGACGGCCTGGGGCTGACCCAGGTGCGCCGCAGCGACTACGAGAGCGGGCGCTTCAGCCTGATCTTCCTGTCGTCGGGCGCCGAGGGCGATCCCGCCCAGCTCGAGCTCACCTACAACTGGGACCAGGCTGAGCCCTACGGCGGCGGCCGCAACTTCGGGCACGTGGCCTTCGAGGTCGACGACATCTACGCCACCTGCGCGCACCTGCAGGCCCGGGGCGTGAGCATCCTGCGGCCGCCGCGGGACGGGCGGATGGCCTTCGTGCGCTCCCCCGACCAGATCAGCGTGGAGCTGCTGCAGCGCGGCGACGCCCTGCCCCCGCAGGCCCCGTGGGACACCATGCCCAGCACCGGCACCTGGTAGCGGCGGCCGGTTCACTTTCATCGACCCGGGGCCCCGTGATACCCCGACCCGCTCAGGCCCGCGAGCGCGCAGGGCCGCGTCGTCAGACAGCGCCCGAGACAGCGGGCGACGCCGGGGCCGAGGGGCCGGTCCGGTGCCAGCAGAGGGGGAGTGCGATGCAACGCGCAGCGTGGTGGTTGAGCGTGTCCCTGGCGGTGGCGGGCTGCGTGCCGGCCGGCGGCGGCGGCGGCAGCGGCGGGAGCGGTGGCCAGGGCGGCGGCGTCGCCACAGACGGCGGCGCGGGCGGCGCGGGCGGCGCGGGCGGCGCGGCGGGCATGGGCGGCGCCGGTGGTGACGGCGGTCAGGGCGGTCAGGGCGGCGCCGGCGGCGAGGGCCTCACCGGCCCCCCCGGCGATCGCGACGACGACGGCGTGCCCGACGCTGAAGACAACTGCCCGACCCAGGCCAACAACGGCCAGGGCGACGCCGACGGCGACGGCGTGGGCGATCCCTGCGACAACTGCCCGCAGGCCCGCAACCCCGATCAGGCGGACGCCGACGGCGACGGCTTCGGCGACATCTGCGACTTCACGGACGCCGACGGCGACGGGGTCATCGACGCAGAGGACATCTGCCCCAACGACGCGGACGCCGACCAGGCCGACGCGGACGATGACGGCATCGGCGACGCCTGTGACAACTGCGTCGACGATCCCAACTTCAGCCAGCGCGACACCGACGGCGACGGCATCGGCGACGCCTGCGACACCCCGGACGACGCCGACAACGACGGCTGGACGGACGCCGACGACAACTGCCCCCGCACGCCCAACCCCGACCAGGGCGATCGCGACGGCGACGGCGTGGGCAACGCCTGCGACAACTGCCCGGCCGATCCCAACAACAGCCAGACCGACAGCGACGGCGACGGCACCGGCGACGCCTGCGAGGTGCCCGACGCCCCCGACCGCGACAACGACGGGGTGCCCGACGCCGACGACAACTGCCCCGCCGTGGCCAACCCCAACCAGGCGGACGCCGACGGGGATGGCACCGGCGACGCCTGTGAGGGCGCCGGGGGCGCGGGGGTGCGCATCAGCCTGACCTGGGCCGAGGGCGCCGATCTCGACCTGCACCTCGTGCACCCCGCCGGGGCCCTGGGCGACGGGATCTTCGATCTGTACTGGAACAACCGGGCGCCGGCGTGGGGTCAGCCGGGCATGCTCGCCGACGCGGCGAACGCCATGGCGTCCCCCGAGGTCATCGAGATCGACGCCCTTGCCCGGGGCAGCTACCTGCTCTACGTGCACAACTGGGGCTTCGGGCAGGCCCCCGGCGGCCCGCCCACGGCGCGCATCGAGATCACTTGTGATGGGGCGGTGCGCCAGTACGACCGCGCCCTGCCGACGGCCCAGACGGCCTGGGCCGTGGCCAGGCTGACCATGCCCGGCTGCCGGCTGACGGCGCTGGACGACGTGTACGCCAACGTGCAGTGCCAGGGGGCCAACCTGTGCAGCTGCGTGGGCTGCGACGAGGGCGTGTGCTTCGAGGCCGATCAGCGCTGCGACGAGCCCTGTGACGCGGTGGACGGCTGCGAGGACGTCTGCGCCGGCGTGCAGTGCCCCGCCGGCCAGGCCTGCAACCCCAACACCCGCCAGTGCGAGGGCGCCGCGGACCGCTGCGCCGGCGTGATGTGCGCGGCGGGCCAGCGCTGCGATCCGGCCACCGGCGCCTGCGTCGGCGGTGGGGGCGGCGACTGCGTGAACAACAACAGCTGCCCGGCCCTGGAGTACTGCGACAGCGCCGCGGGCTGCCTGCCCACCGGCAACGGCGCCGGGGCGGCGGGCGCGGGCTGCATGGTCGACAACGACTGCGCCCCGGGCCTGGTGTGCGGCAACCTGCTGATCGGCTCGTTCTGCGCGCAGCCCTGCGATGAGCAGGATCCTTGCCCGATGGGGGGCGTGGGCCTGGGCTGCCTGCCCGACCCCACGCAGCCCACCCGGAGCGTGTGCGCGAGCTTCGGCTTCCCCTGAGCCGGCCCCGCGGCCCCGTGCGGCGAGACCCCGGCGCCCCGCGGCTCATCTATGCTGACATCTTCTTGTGACCCGAGCCCCGCCCCCGCGCGGGGCGTATCCCCCGGAGCTGGCCTGTGTACGCAGACAACCGAACTGCCCTGATGCCCCGCTTGGGCGAGGCCGCCCTGGTGTGCTTTGCGGCCCCCGAGCAGATCCGCAACAACGACGTGCACCACGACTACCGGCAGGACTCGGACTTCTTCTACCTGACCGGGTTCGACGAGCCGGACTGCGTGCTGGTGATCAACCCCACCCGGCCGGCGGGGGAGCAGGTGAGCCTGTTCTTGCGGGAGCGCGACCCCGCGCGGGTGATCTGGGACGGCGAGATGCTCGGCGTGGATCGCGCGGTGGAGGCGCTGGGGGTGGATCAGGCGTTCTGCATCGACAGCCTGGCCGAGACGCTGCCCGACCTGCTGGTGGGCGCGACCGCCGTGTACCACGACCTGGGCAAGCGGCCCGAAGACGACGCGGTGGTGACCCGCGCGCTGCTCGGCACCCGCCGCGCGCGCCGCCAGGGCAAGGAGACGCCGGGGGATCTCAAGGCGCTGCTGCCGCTGCTGCACGAGGCCCGGCTCATCAAGACGCCGGCCGAGATCGAGCGCCTGCGCGCCGTGAGCCAGCTCGCCGCCGAGGGCCACGTGCGCGCCATGGCCCGCATGGCGCCGGGGGCCTACGAGTACCAGCTGCAGGCCGAGATGGAGTACCACTGGGCCCGCAACGGCGCGCGGCGCATGGCCTACCCGAGCATCGTGGGCAGCGGCGCCAACGCCTGCGTGCTGCACTACCGGCCCAACAGCCGCCAGATGCTCGACGGCGACCTGGTGCTGGTGGACGCCGGCTGCGAGCTCGACTACTACGCCAGCGACATCACCCGCACCTGGCCCGTGAACGGGAAGTTCACCGACGCGCAGCGGGCGGTGTACGAGGTGGTGCTGGCGGCCCAGCTGGCGGCCATCGAGCGCTGCCGCCCCGGCTACAGCTTCGACAGCGTGCACGACCGCGCCGTGCAGGTGCTGGTGGAGGGCATGGTGGGCCTGGGCCTGCTGACCGGCGACGTGGGCGAGCTCATCGAGACCGAGGCCTTCAAGCGCTACTACATGCACCGCACCGGCCACTGGATCGGCATGGACGTGCACGACGTGGGCACCTACCACAGCCGCGGCACCTCGCGGTCGCTGGAGCCGGGCATGGCCCTGACGGTGGAGCCGGGCATCTACATCGCCCCGGACGATGACGAGGCGCCCGAGCACCTGCGCGGCATCGGCATCCGCATCGAGGACGACGTGCTGGTGACCACCGAGGGCCCCGAGGTGCTCACGGCGGGCGTGCCCAAGACAGTCGACGCCCTCGAAGCCCTCATCGGCAGTCAGGCCGAGTGAGCGCCGCGACGGACCGTCGACAACACACATAAAAACAAGGGGGGGTCGCCGGCCCTCCAGAAGGAGGGGGGACCGGAAGGCCGGCGACCCCCTCTGGCAATACACAGACCGTGCCAACCGCTGAGGCCCGCCGTTGGGCCCATGAAGTGAGCCATTGTGTGCCGCTTTGTGCAGGTTGTGCCGGATTGACACAAGGCCGCACACATATGCACGCCATCGCCCGCGCCGGCATCAACATCGCCCTGGTCAAGTACTGGGGGAAGCGCGACGACGCCGCGAACCTGCCGGCCGTCGGCAGCCTGTCGCTCACCCTCGACGCCCCGGGCACCACCACCACCGTGCGGTTCGACCCGGCGCTGGCAGCGGACCGCTTCGTGCTCGACGGCGAGGCCCGCACGGATCGCCGGGTGTTCGACACCCTGGACGCCGTGCGGGCGATCGCCGGCCTCGACCTGCGCGCCGCCGTCGACAGCACCAACACCGTGCCCACCGCCTCGGGGCTGGCCAGCAGCGCGAGCGGGGC
>JAUHVS010000258.1 GCA_030424955.1 bacterium
CGCACCATCTACGAGGGCGGCCACATCCAGGCCCTCGAGGGCATGCTCAAGCTGCAGGGCGACGCGATCCTGTACGTGGGCGACCACATGTACGGCGACATCCTGCGCTCGAAGAAGTCGGGCTGGTGGCGCACGGCGCTGGTGGTGCAGGAGATGAGCCAGTCCATCCGGCTGACCCACGAGCACATGGGCTCGCTGAAGCGCATCCGCCAGCTTGAGGAGGCCGCGCGCCGGCTCGACGACGACATCAACTACCACCTCACGCTCCTCAAGAGCCTGGGGCGGGTGCAGCAGCTGATCGTGGCGCTGACGAGCCCCGAGACCATGGTCATCGACGCCACCCGCGAGAAGGCCCGCGAGGAGCTCAACCGCAAGCGGGATCTGCTGCGGCAGACCCTGGTGGAGCTCGAGACGGTGGAGGCCGAGGTGGACGGGCGCTTCAACCCGTACTGGGGCCGCGTCTTCCGGGAGCGCAACGAGCGCAGCTGGTTGGGCGCGCAGGTGCAGAGCTACGCCGACATCTACACGGGGCAGGTGAGCAACTTCCTGGCCTACAGCCCCAGCCAGTACTTCCGGGCCCCGCGCGAAGACATGCCCCACGAGCGGGAGTAGGCCCCTCGCGTCCGGCGCGCAATGTCAGTAAAGTCCGCCGGATCTCCGGGGGATAGACCATGCGCATCACGCACAGCCTGTGGCTGGCGCTCGCCGCCACCAGCTTCTCTGCCTGCCAAGACGACGGCGGCGGTACTCGTGTCATCGACCCTGTGGGTGGTGGGCAAGACGCCCGCGTCGCCCCCGACCGCGGCCCGCTGGGCGGCGCAGGGGGGGGCGGCGCCGGTGGCCAGGGGGGCGCAGGCGGCCAGGGTGGCGCCGGCGGTCAGGGCGGCCAGGGTGGCCAAGGTGGCGCCGGCGGGGCCGGGGGCGCGGGCGGCCAAGGCGGCGCGGGCGGCGGCGGGGGTGACTGCGAGATCGGGGCCATCCGCTGCGTGGAGGAGGGCGCCGGCCTGCGGGAGCGCTGCCGGGAGGACCGCCAGTGGGTGCTGCAGCCCTGCGCGGGCGCCGACGTCTGCTACAACGGCGCCTGCTTCCCCAACCCGGCCGACTGCCAGCCGGGCGATGGCATCTGCCTCGACCGCCAGACGCCGCTGACCTGCCAGGACGGCCAGTGGGTGCCCGCGGGCGCCTGCGCCGACGATGAGCTGTGCCGCATCGGCCAGTGCGAGAACCGCGCCTGCGCCCAGGCTGCGGCCGAGCTGAGCTACCTGGGCTGTGACTACCTCGCCGTGGAGCTGCCCAACTCCATCTTCGATCCCCGGGGCGGCACCACCACCGAGGCCCCCGTGGGGCTGGTCATCGCCAACCCGGATCCCGAGGCGCCGGCGTCGGTCACCATCACCGGCCCGGACGGGCAGCTGACCCGGCTCAACGCCCGCCAGCGCATCGCGGTGCCGCCGGTGGACGGCCTGCCGCCCGGGCAGTACCAGGCGCAGACCGTCACCAGCGAGGTGCGCGACGCCAGCGGCCGCGCCATCGAGAGCGATCTGGCGGTGGCCGACGGCGTCATCATCCCGCCGGGCGGCCTGGGCGTGTTCCTGCTGCCCCGGCTGGGCGGCCCGCCCGCGGGCAGCGTCGTCAGCCGCGCGGCCCACCGCGTCACCACCGACCGCCCGGTGGCCGCCTACCAGTTCAGCCCGCTGTGCTGCAACTTCAGCTTCAGCAACGACGCCAGCCTGCTGGTGCCCGTGCACGCCCTGGACACCGAGTACCGCTTCATCGGGGTGCCCACCTGGTCGCTGAACACGCCGAGCCCGGCGGGCATGGCGGTCATCGCCACCGCCGACGACACCGACGTCACCGTGCGGCTGCCCCGCAACGGGCGGGTGCTGCCCGAGCCCAGCGGGCGGGCGCGCACGGCGGGGGCCACGGTCACCGTGCGCCTCGCCGCTCAGGAGATGTTGCTGCTGCAGGCCGACTCCACCTTCTTCGGGGCCCAGCCCGACCTGACGGGCGCGCAGATCGAGAGCACCGCGCCGGTGGCCGTGTTCTCGAGCCACCAGTGCACCTTCTACCCCGAGCTGCAGGGGGCCTGTGACCACGTCGAGGAGCAGCTCTTCCCCACGGCGAGCTGGGGTGAGGAGTTCGTGCTGGTGCCCCCCGTGCGCCGGGGCCAGCCCGGCGGGTTTGGGGGCAGCACTGAGGCGGTGTACTGGAAGATCCAGGCCCGCGATCCGGGCACGCGGATCACGCTGAGCCGGCCCTGGGCGGAGCTGGGCGCGGTGGCGCCGGGCTTCAACGGCGTGCCGAACTGCGCCAACTACCTGCAGGGCAACGACCTGGTCATCGGGGACGAGGGCTTCTGCGAGTTCGGCACCATGGCGCCCGTCGCGCTGTCGAGCAGCGGCCCGCTGATGGTGATGGGCATCATCAGCGGCCAGGAGTCCACCGGCGCCCTGCAGCCCTTTGGGGCCTCGGCGGGCGATCCGGCCATCTTCCTGGTGCCGCCGGCGCGGCAGTTCCGCGATGACTACGCCTTCCTGGCCCCCGACACCTACGCCAACGACTACGTCACCGTGGTGGCGGCGCCCGGCACCAACGTCAGCCTCGACGGGGGCCCGCTGAACCTCGCGGACGCCGTGGCCATCCCGGGCAGCGGCAGCGTGTACAAGCACATCGCCATCAGCGACGGCCCCCACCGCCTGCAGGGCGACGCGCCCTTTGGCATCCTGGTCTTCGCGTTCGATGACTTCGTGAGCTACGCCTTCACGGGCGGGCTCAACCTGCGCAAGCGCTGAGGCGCCCCGCCGAGCGCCCTGCTCAGCGATGGGGCGTCGCGCCTGGGAACCACGTGGGCCCGGTCAGCGGCTCGCCCGCCCGGTACAGCTGCATGATGCGCGGATCCAGGCGGGTGGACACCATGGCGCCGCCCTGCGGCCGGCCGATGGGGCGGGGGAACACCTGCGCCGCCGCCAGCACGGGGCCGTCCAGGTAGCGGGTCGGCACCGGCGGTGGGCCGGCGGGCGCCGGGGCCCGGTCGCGCCGCGCCAGCTGCCACCCCCACTCCCCGAAGTTCGGCACATGGGCGTGCAGGGCGGTGGTCTTGAAGCCCGCGGCCTCCATGGTGTCGGCCACCGACCAGAACGCCCGCCGGGTGGTGTAGGGGCTGCCCGACTGCGCCACCACCACGCCGTCGGGCGCGAGCCGGCGGCTCAGCTGCTGGTAGAACTCCAGGCTGAACAGCTTCGCCAAGTCGGGCGAGGACGGGTCGGGGAAGTCGCAGATCACCGCGTCCCAGGTGCCGGCCACGTGGCGGATGAACAGGTCGGCGTCCAGGTGCAGCACCCGCACCTCGGCCACCTGGGCGTGGTGGCCGAGCAGGGCGTCCCGGGGGCGCTCGCTCTGCTTGATGACGGGCACCGGCTCACCGGGGGTGACCCCCGCCGGCTCGGCCAGCTGCACCCGAGGGTCGTTCAGGGCGCCGCCGTTCAGGGCGACCAGGGGGGGGTACTCGCGGGCGAGGGCCGTGACCGCGGGATCCAGATCCACCAGCAGCACCTGCTCCACCCCCGGCCAGCGCAGCACCTCGCGCACGGCCAGGCCGTCCCCGCCGCCCAGCACCAGCACCCGCCGGGGCGGGCGCCCCAGGGCCATGAGGGCGGGGTGCACGAGCAGCTCGTGGTAGATGTACTCGTCCTCGCTGTCGAACTGCAGGTGGCCGTTCAGGTACAGGCTGAAGCGCTGGCCCTCGCCGGTGACCACGATGTCCTGGAACGCGCTCTGGGTGTGGTGGCGGATGGGGGCGGCGTAGAGCCGCTGCCGGGCGTCGGTGATGAGGGTCGGCGCGGTGAGCATCAGCCCGGCCAGCGCGGCGCTGCTGGCCACGAGCACCCCCACCACCAGGGCGCGGCGCTCGATCTGGCGCCAGAACGCCACGAGGGTGGCGGCGGCGACGGCCAGGTTCGCGAGCCCCAACAGCAGGCTGATGCGGTCCAGCGACAGGCGCGGCAGCAGCACGAAGGCCCACACGATGGCCCCGGCCAGGGCGCCGATGTAGTCGAGCGCGAAGACGTCGGCGACGTTGTCTTTGAGGTCCGCCCGCCACTGCGCGTTGATGCGCAGCAGCAGCGGGATCTCGAGGCCGATGCCAAACCCGATCAGCAGGGCCAGCCCGTACAGCGCGGCCGTGAAGTGGCTGAGCCACGCGAAGGCCAGGTACAGCAGCACCGCCGAGGCGCCGCCCACCAGGCCCAGGAGCGTCTCGGTGATCACGAAGGCCTCGGCCACCCGCGCCGGCTGGGTGACGTGGCGCTGCACCAGGCCGGCCAGGCCCATGGCGAACAGCATCAGGGCGATGATCAGGCTGAACTGCTCGATGGAGTTGCCGAGCAGGTGGGTCGCCAGGGTCGACAGGCAGTACTCGTACACCAGCCCGGAGCCGCCCAGGAACAAGACGACCAGGGCCAGCAGCGCGCGGCGCCAGCCGCCGTGGCCAGGCGCGGGGCGGGGCGATTCAGTCACGGGCGTCTCCGCGGGGCGGTCGGGCAGCGCGGCAGCGCCGCGGGGGCGAGCAGGCGGTCAGGGTCGCGGACCGAGCCAGCGCGCGCGGGCGCCGGCCCGGGCGATGGGCGCGCGCGTCAACACGTTGCTAGACCAGCAGGGCGACGACAGCGGCGAGGCCCATCACGGTGGCCGTCTCGAGCAAGGCCGCGTTGACGTTGCGGTCCTCGAAGATCTCCTTGCCCAGATCGGCCCGCGCGAGCATCACCTTGTCGACCACGATGCGCCACAGCGGGAGCAGCGCGAGGCCGATGGCCGTGGCGATGCCCAGGCTCATCAGGCTGTCGCCCCAGCTCGAGAAGTCGTGGCGGGCGCCCCCCCACATGATCAGGCCGAGGGCCACCAGGTTGCCCCCGAAGGCCAGGCCCGCCGCGGCGTTGCCGCCGTGGTGTACGCCGTCCTTCACGTAGTCATCGGCGATGGCCGCGTGCACGTCGTGGGGCTGCATCAGCTGGTACAGCACGCCGAAGATCACCAGGGCCACCTGGCCGATGGCGTAGAACGCCAGGGCGATGCCGATCTCGTGGGTGAGGACGTCGAGGCGGGTGGCGTCCGGCCCCAAGAGGTCGAGGTCCACCCGGCCGCCCAGGGCGCCCGCGATGATGAGCCCCGAGGCCAGATAGCTGCCCCCGAGCACCGCGCCGGTGCCCACGTTGCGGTCGTCTACAATCTCTTTGGTGTTCGAGAACTTGTAGAGGATGGCCTTGTCGTTCACCACGCCGCTGATCCGCAGGAGGGCGATGGCGAGCAGGCCGTAGATCAGCATCTCGCCGAGATCCCAGGCGAGGCCATAGGGATCGTCGTTGGCGGCGCCCTCGGTGGCCAGCAGCGCGGCGAACACGATCACCAGGCCGCCCAGGTAGCCGAACAGGGCCGTGCCCACGGCGGGGTTGTCGGCCTCGGTCAGCTGGTGCTCGGCGTCAAAGCCCGCGGTGGCGGACCACACGACCCGGCCGATGAGCAGCAGGCCCGCACAGAGGAGCACCGCAGAGACGGTGTAGACGAGGCTCAGATCGGCGCTCACTTGCCGCCCCCCCCGAAGCTGGAGCTGCGGGACCGGCTCGACCGGTAGCCGCCGCTGCGGGTGCTGGAGCCAGAGCTGCCCGAGCCGGAGTAGCGGGAGTTCGAGTAGCCGGTGGAGCGGCTGGCGGCGCGGGCGGCGCTGCGCTTGTAGTAGGTGCTGGAGGAGTACTTGGTGCGGGTGGTCGAGCCCTGGGTGCCGTACTCCCGCTTGCTCCCGTACCAGGCCTTGCCGGAGCGCACGCTCGAGCGGTAGGTGCTGTAGGTGCTGCGCCCGATGGGCTGGTAGCTGCGGCCCCAGAACAGGTCCCGCATCAGCGCGTAGCGGCCGTAGAACACCCAGAAGGACTGGCCGTTGCGGGTCTCCCAGCTGCCGTAGCGGGGGTTGCCGATGTAGCTGTAGCCGGGCGGCGAGGCGACCTTGACGGCCTGGCTGGCG
Source organism: bacterium (assembly GCA_030424955.1). Taxonomy (GTDB): domain Bacteria; phylum Myxococcota_A; class Bradymonadia; order UBA7976; family UBA1532; genus JACKDL01. The sequence continues at coordinate 6,014 of JAUHVS010000258.1, forward strand.
AGCACGCACTCGGGCTTGCTGTAGATGGTCATGCCCAGGTGGTCGCGGTGGGCGTCGTAGGTCGCCCGGGGCACCACCTGCCAGCTGCCGAGCTTGGACGTGCCGCCCTCGATGACCTGGTACTTGTGGTAGCGCAGGGCGCCGTCTTCCTTCATGTCGGCGAGGATCTCGTCGCGGCTGTTGGTGAGGGTGCCGAGGTCGGCCAGGAAGCTGCTGCGGGCGGTCCGCACGGCCTCGGCCTCCTTCACGATGCCCTCGGCCAGGCGGCCCACCTGGGCGTAGTCGAGGGGCTGCGCGGCGGCCGCCGCGTCCAGCGCCGGGCGCCGGGCCACGAGGGCGGCCGCCTTGTCCTGGATCCCCTTGGCGAGCTTCTGCAGCGTCTCGCTCTCGTTCGGGCACTCGGACTCGGCCGAGGCCACCTGTGAGGCGAGGGTGAGGTCCTGCGCGTACGCCGCCAGCCCGTCGAGCTGCCCCCGGGCCTGCGTCAACAGCTCCTGGTGGTGGGTCTTGTAGTGCAGCAGGCGCCGCACGGGGGCGTCGACGCTGCTGAGGCCGACCGCGGCCCCGTCGAGCTTCTTGCCCAGGTCGAAGGTGAGCTGCCACACCGCGCCGCGGTCGCCGTAGGCGTCCTTCTTGATCAGCTTGGCGAGCTCGCCGTCGCGGATCTGGGTCTCGATGGCCTTGAGCGCGGCCTCGCGGGCCTCGAGGGTGCGCTGGACCTCAGCCACCTCGGGCTGCTTGCTCAGGTAGGCTTTGTCGAGGGCGACCACCGTGTTCACGAGCTCGCGGGCCGTCGCGACCTCTTTGTTCGCCGTGTCGAGGCGGGCCTCGATCAGCTGGGCCTGCGCCTTCGCCTCATCGGGCAGCCCGCGCGTGAGCAGGAAGGCGACGAGGCCGAAGCCCGCGCCCAACAACAACAACCCGACCCATGCTGCGCGACTCAATGACTCAAGCCTCCCCGCCCTCAAAGACTTCAATGGCCCGCGCGTCCACCAGCCACAGGTGGTAGACGAGGAACCGGGCGTCCCCCGGCCACTTCTCGACGCTCAGGTAGCGGGTCTCCTTGGCGTCGCAGAACTCCCAGGCGTAGAAGCCCTCGCGCTCGCGGCCGTCGTCCGCGAAGTACTGTCGCTGGACTCGACATAGTTCCAGCGCACGCCCTGCCACTCGAAGTCGCCGCGCTCGTCGTCATCGAACTTGATGAGCGCGTCCTCGGTGATCCCGATGTCTTCGAGGGTGGGGTTCTCGTCCTCGAAGCCGGCGGTGACGTAGACCTCGCCCCCCTCGCGGGACCACTCCACCAAGAGCTCGCGGCGGCCGTGCTCGCAGACGAGCTCGTACCAGCGATCCCCGTCCGCCTCGTAGCGGTGGCGGGTCTTGACGTAGGTCTCGATGGGCACCTTCGAGGCGCCAAAGGGGGGCATGCGGAGCACGCCGCCCTTACCGACCTTGGTGATGTCGTTGGTGACGTTGGCCGCGCTCAGGGTCTCGGCGCGGCGCTCAGTGCGCTGCCGCTCGGCCCGACCCTTGCGGTTGAGGAAGTACCCGATGAGGGCGGCGATGCCGACACCGGCCAGCATGTAGACGATGAGCTTCATGGGGCGACCCTCTCAGATGGCGCGTGTTGCCGCAACCGCGGGAGCATGGGCACGCCGGGGGCTGCGTCAATAGATGCCGGGCACCGGGCTGCCTTCGGGATCGGCCACGTCGAAGCGGGCGAGATCGCGGAAGAAGTTGCCGTAGCGGTTGGTGGCGCTGGGGATCTCGAAGATCGTGAAGTGCCCCGAGTTGAGGTACTGCGCGACCCCCGCGCTGGCCCGCCCGCCCGCGACGTTG
>JAUHVS010000259.1 GCA_030424955.1 bacterium
GCGGCGCGGGCGGCGCGGGCGGCATGGGCGGCGCGGGCGGCATGGGCGGCGCGGGCGGCGAAGGCGGCGCGGGCGGCGAAGGCGGCGGGGGCGGCGTCGGCCCCGGGGCGCAGTTCGGTGCCCCCTGCGAGATCCCCCCGGACTGCACCCCAGACGCCGCCGGCTGGCCTGCGTGCCAGCACGTCGGCTGCAACGAAGACGGTCTGTGCGTGCGGCAAGGGCTGTCGGGCCCCCTCGGCTACTGCACCCAGCCCTGTGCGGACGGCTCCGCCTGCGCCGAGGCGGTGTCGGGGCCGTACGGCAGCCTCTTCACTTGCCTGCGCGAGGGGGGCGAGGGCCGGTGTGTGCCGGGCCGGGCCATCCGGTGCGACGGCGCCGCCAACGGGCGGTGCGAGACCCCCGGCGACGTCTGCGTGTTCGAGTCGCTGCCCAACGGGGCCGTCGTCGCCGTGTGCGAGCCCCCCACCCCCGGTGGGCTCGCCGACGGCGCCCCCTGCGGCCCCGATCAGCCCTGCGCGAACAGCACCTGCGTGCTGGGCGCCTGCCGGTCCGCCTGTGATCCCGACGCCGAGGCCTCGCCCTGCGATCCCGAGCAGGCGCGCTGCGCCGCCGCGGTACCGTGGCCGGGCGCCCCCGAGGTCACGGTGGCCCTGTGCGCGCCCCTGGCCTGCGCCCGCGACGCCGACTGCGCCGACGGCCAGATCTGTCAGCTTGGCCCCGACCTCGACACGGGCACCGCCTGGGCCGGCTACTGCGCCGCGCCGCCGGGTGCCCCGGGCGAGGTCAGCGCCGGCGACCTCTGCGACGCCAGCGCGCCCTGCGACGTGCACTGCCTCGACCGCCCCGCCGCCCCGAGCGTCTGCGCCCACCTGTGCACGGGCGACGCCGACTGCGGCGACGGCCTGTGCGCCTGGGCCGACCTGCCGCTGCCCGACGGATCCGCCGGGGGCGCCTGGCTCTGCCAGCCCCCGGCCGGCAGCGGGCGCACCTGCTCGACCGACGCCGAGTGCGGCGTCGACGGCGGCCCGGCCGAGGCGTGCACCGTGTGGCTTCGGCCGGGGGAAGCCCCCGACGCGGGCCCCCGGGCAGAGGGCCGCTGCACGCCCCGCCCCGAGCCCGCCGCCGCCATCGGCGAGGCCTGCGGGCTCGACCGCCCCTGCCCCGCCGCTGCGCTGTGCTTGCCGGGCCTCGACGGCGCGACCTACTGCTCGACGCCCTGCCAGTTCTCGGGGGACTGCCCAGAGGGCCTGCGCTGCGCCGCGGCCGCCCTGCCCTTCGAGCTCACGGTGGCCGCCTGCCAGCCCGAGGTGGGCAGCCGGGTGTCCTGCCGCACCGACAGCGACTGTCCGCGCCCCGGTGAGCGCTGCCTGGCCCAGGTCGTGCCGGCCCTGGACGCCGTGCGCCTCGAGCAGCTGTGCGTGGCCGGGCGCATCGACGCCGCGGGCCCAGGCGCGGCCTGCGCGGCAGACGACGACTGCCGCAGCGGCGCCTGCCGCCCCCTCGCCAGCGGCCCCGACGCGCCCGGCCGCTGTGAGGGCCTGTGCCGCGTGGACGGCGACTGTGGCGAGGCCGGCGAGGTGGCCTGCACCCCCACCCCGCTGCACCCGGGTGCCGATCTGGCCAGCCCCGACGACGACCTGGTCGCCCTGCAGTGCGCCCCCACGGCGCTGTGCGCGCCGTGCCTCATGGGCGGCGCACCGTGCGGCGTGGGCACCCTGTGTGCACCGGTGATCTTCGACGACGCCCGCCAGGCGACGGCGTGCCTGCCGCGCTGTGACGGACCCGAGGCCCCCTGCCCCGAGGGCCACACCTGCGCGGTGGCCGGCCCCGACGAGGGCGCCCCCTTCGCGTGCCTGCCCGACGCCCCCCTCGACACCTGCACCGCGGCCCTGCCCGCGCCCGACGGAGGCCCCTGATGCGCGCCCCCCGTAGCCTGCCCCCCCTGACCGCACTCGCCGCGCTCATCGCCAGCCTCGCGCTGGCGGGCTGCGCCTTCACCCCCGAGCCCGCGAAGGGCGCCGTGGACGCCACCGCGGGCGGCGTGGGCGGCGCCGGCGGTGGGGGCGGCGCGGGTGGCGCGGGGGGCGGCGCCTTTGACGCTGGCGCTACGTCGGACGCGGGTGCTGCCTTCGACGCGGCCGTGCCCAGCCCCGACGCGGCGGTGGACGCGGCGCTCGACGCCGGGTGTCGTGACGCCGCGGTGGACGACGGGGGCACTGACGACGCGGGCCCCTGTGGCGACGCGGGGCCCGGTGACGACGCTGGGCCCGGTGACGACGGGGGCGTCTGCGCCGATGAGGGGCCCTGCGCCGACGCCGGCCTCGAGCCCCCCTGCGACGGCGGCCTGTGCAATGGCGACGCCGCGGCGCTCTGCGACGGCGCCCTGTGCCTCGACGCGGGCCCGTGAGGCTGGCGACCCGCGCCCGGCGCAGGTAGCGTGGCCGCCGTGAGAGACGCCTCCGACCTCGACCTGCTGCAGGGCTGCATCGACGGCGACCGCCGCGCCTGGGCCGCCTTCGTGGAGCGCTTCACGCGCTACGTCTGGTACCTGATCAACGCCACCGGCAAGCGCTACGGCCTCAGCCTCAGCGAGGATGAGATCGCCGACCTGCACAACGACCTGTTCCTGGCCCTGCTGGAAGACGACCGGCGCCGGCTGCGCCACTACGGCGGCCACAACGGCGCCTCGGTGCGGTCGTGGGTGCGGGTGATCACCATCCGCCGCACCATCGACGCCCTGCGCAAGCGCCGGGGCGGCCACCTGTCGCTGGATGTGCCCGCCGACGACGACGGCGCCCCCCGCGCGCCGGTGCTGACCGACGACGGGCCCAGCGCCCTCGACGCGCTCCTCAACCACGAGGCCGACGCGCGGCGCAGCCAGCTGTGGGCGCTGGTGGAGCAGCTCTCCACCGCCGATCAGACCCTGCTGCATCTGTTGTATGACCAGCGCCTGCCCGTCGACGACGCCTGCGCCCTGCTGCGCATCAAGCGCGGCGCGCTCTATACCCGCAAGAACCGGGTGATCCACCGCCTGCGGGCCCTCGCCCAAGAGGCGGGCCTGACCGATGACGCCGCGCCGTGAGCCCTGACAGAAATGTCAGCCCGATGCGTAAGGCCGGCCCCGGGGGCCCGTCGAGTGACGCGAGCCGCCTGAGGGAGACCCCCATGACCCACCGCTGCCCTGACGAAGAGACCCTCGCCGCCTGGTTCGACGGGCTGCTGCCCCCGGCTGAAGAGGCCGCCCTCCAGCGCGAGCTGGGCACCTGCCCGGACTGCATCGAGCTGGTGACGGCCCTGGGCTACCTCATCGACGCCGAGCCCCCCGACGCCTTCCACACCCCCGCCCCGGCCGCGGCGGCCGCGCGGGCCACCGCCCTGTGGCCGGCCGCCCCCCTCGCCGACCGCGTGGCGGCCCCCCTGCGCCTCGCCGTGCGCTGGCTGGGCGAACAGCTCGCCCCGCTCGCCGACGCCCTGGCGCCCATGGCTCAGCCCGCCCTGGCCCTGCGCGGCGGCGCCGCGGCCGCGCAGGCGCAGCCCCAGCTCACCTGGCGCCTGGACCTGGGCTCGGTGCCCTTCGAGGTCACGCTGACCGCCGACGGCCCGGCCCACGTCGACCTGACCCTGCGCCCCCTGGCCCCCCCGCCGGACGGCACCCTCCTGCGCCTGAGCGCCGACGGCGAGACCTGCGCCCTGAGCAGCCTCGACACCGACGGCGCGACGGTTTCCGCCCTGCCCACGGGCACCTACGCCCTCAGCCTGGAGGGCGCCACCGGCGAGCTGGGCCGCCTGCAGATCGACCTGACAAATCAGGCTTGACACGCATCAAACACGCTGGCAGATTCCCCCGCACGCCAATGAGCCCAGGTAGCTCAGTTGGTAGAGCAGCGGACTGAAAATCCGCGTGTCGGTGGTTCGATTCCGCCCCTGGGCACACGAGAAAACGCTTGAAGCCCGGTTGGTTACGCCAGCCGGGCTTTTTGCGTTTCAGGGCCCGGTCGGCCGCCCCCCGAACACGGCCGGCCCCCCGAAACGGCCGCCCCCGAACAGCTCGGCCGCCCCCCGGATCAGTCGTAGCCCCAGGCGTCCTCGTAGGCCGGCCCGTCGACGGTGATGGTCAGCCGGCCGTCGATGGGCGGGCTGGGCACCGTGGGCGTGGGCCCCGAGCGCACCAGCCGCACCTCGCCCAGCCGGTGGCCGGCGATCTTGGCGCCCCGGTACTTGAGCTTGAGCTGTAGCTCGGCGCCCATCGCCCGCTCGCCCGGGCCGAGCATGACCTGCAGCTCGAGCTGCTCGCCCTTGCCCAGCGCGATCAGCCGGTAGGTCTGCGCCACCGACACCAGCACGTTGTGCCCCGATCGGCCGTCGAGCAGGGTCATGCGCACTTCGGTGTTGGCGTTGCTCAAGGGGATCCCCCGCGGCCGTGCGGTCCCACGATGACCCACCGGGCCCCCCCCGGCAAGGCTGGCCGGCCCGGGGCGCGGGCCGGTGGGGCTCAGGGCCGCGCGGTCTGCCAGATCTGCTGGAGCCGGTCGACGGGCAGGCCCGGCACCCGGTGTCCGTTGCGGCCCACCGTGGTCTCCCCCGCGACGAGGGCGTTCAGCATGGCCTCCTCGGTGGCCTCGATGGCGGCCTGGTAGAGCGGGTTCATGGCGTCGTCCACCAACGCCTGCAGCTGGTAGGTGCGGTGCGGGGTGTGCCGCGGCACGGCGTTCGCGGTGCTGAACCCGATGACGATCTCGCCGGAGCCGTGGGCCGCGTAGCTGCCGGTCCGCCCGATGCCCAGGGCCACCCGCTTGCACAGGCGGCTGATCTGATGGGCCGTCAGCGGCGCGTCGGTGGCCAGCACCGCGATGATGCTGCCGTAGCGCGAGCGCCCGTCGCTGGCCTCGCTGGCGAGGGTCGCGCCCACGGGCACGCCGTCCACCCGCAGGTCCCGCGCCTCGCCCACGTTGCTCATCACCAGCAGGCCCACGGTGTAGCCGCCCTCGTCCTCAGCCAGGACCCGGCTGGCGGTGCCGATGCCCCCCTTGAAGCCGAAGCTCATCATGCCCGTGCCGCCGCCCACGCTGCCCTCGATCACCGGGCCGCCCGTGGCGCCGTCCAGCGCGGCCGCCACGTGCTCGGCCCGCACGTGGGGCACGCTCACGTCGTTCAAGAAGGAGTCATCGCACTCCCCCACCAGCGGGATGACCACGTCGTCGGCTTTGCCGATGGTGGGGTAGTGCCCCAACATCCAGGCCACCGTCGCCGCGCTCACCGCGCCCACCGACAGGGTGTTGGTGAGCAGGATCGGCGTCTCGATCAGGCCCCACTCCAGCACCTGGATGAGCCCCGACATCTCGCCGGCCCCGTTGAGCACGAAGGCGCCGCCCACGAGCCGGTCCATGAAGATGTCGCCGTCGTTGGGGCGGATCGCGGTGACGCCCGTGCGCGCCACCCGGGGGTCGTCATGCCACACGGTGGCGTGCCCCACCCGCACGCCCGCGACGTCGGTGATGGCGTTGAGCGGGCCCGTCGGGCGGTGGCCCACGGTGATGCCCAGGTCCCGCAGCCGGGGGCGGTCGATGCGGCTCATGCCACCGCCCCCACGGCCCGGCGCTGGGCCCGCAGCCGCGCCAGCGCCGGCGCGAGGATGCGCTGCACCAGGGCCGTGTGATCGAGGCCCGCCGCGGCCGCCGCCAGGCACAGGTCGGAGTAGTCGGGCACCAGCCCCGGCAGCGGGTTGCACTCGATAAAGCAGGGCGTGCCGTCCGCCGCGAGGCGCACGTCCACCCGGGCCACGTCCCGGCAGCCCAGCGCGTGCCAGGCGCCGACGGCCACGGCCTCGAGCTTCGCGGCCAGGGCCGCGTCGACCTTGGCCGGCACCTCGTAGCGCACGCCCGCCCCGCCCAGCTTGTGCGCGAAGGCGTACACAGGGTGCGGATCGTCGGTCTCGAAGACGATCTCGAGGGGCGGCAGCGCCTCGGGGCCCGCGGGCCCGGCGATGAGGCCCAGGGTGAACTCGCGGCCCGGCAGGAAGCTCTCCACCAGCACGGGCTGGTCGTAGCGCAGGCGCAGGGCGGCGACCATCGCGCGCACCTCGGCCTCGGTGCGGGCCACGCTGTTGAGCCCCACCCCCTTGCTGCTGCCCTCGGCCACGGGCTTGACCACCACGGGCAGGCTGAGGGCCTCGGGCCACGGGAACTGGGGATCGTCCACCACCACGAAGGGGGCCGTCGCCAGGCCCGCGTCGCGCACCACCCGCTTGGCGAGCGCCTTGTCGAGGGTCACCGCCAGGGTCACCGCGTCGCTGCCGGTGTGGGGGATGTCGAGCAGGTCCAGCACCGCCGGCACCAGCGCCTCGCGGCCGCGGCCCCGCAGGCCCTCGGCCACGTTGAAGACCAGGTCGACCCGCGCCTCGCCCATGCGCCGCAGGAACCGGCTGTCGGCCTCGATGGGCACCACGTGGTGGCCGCCAGCCCGCAGGGCGCCGGCGATGGCCTCGATGGTGGTGGGGGCGTCGAACTCCGCGTCCTGATCGTGCGCGCCGTCCGCCGTCGCCTGGGCCCGCCGCAGATTGTACACGAGGCCCACGCGCACGGCCTCGGGGTGCGCGTCGGGCGCCCGCCGGGCCGCCGCCCGCGCCACCAGGTGCGCCAGCACCGCCTGCTCGTCGGGCAGGCCGCAGTACGCCGCCGCCGCGTAGATCGACGCCCCCGGCTCCAGGCTGGGCAGCGCGTTCAGCTCCAGGAACCACGGGCGGCCGTCGCCATCGATGCGGAAGTCCAGGCGGCACAGGTCGCGCACGCCCAGGGCCCGCACCAGCCGCACGGTGGCGGTCTGGATCGCCTCGGTCGCCTCCGCCGACAGGCGCGCGGGCAGCACCACCTGCACGTCGTCGCTGCGCACGTTCTTCAGGTCGAAGTCGTACACGCCGCGCCGCGCGGGATCGTCGGGCACGGCGTAGCCCGCGATGGGCAGCACGCCGTCGGCGCCCACCCCCTCGATCCACGGCGCCACCACGTCTTCGCCCTCGATGAAGGCCTCGACCATCACCCCATCGGGGTAGCGCACCAGCAGCGCCGCGACCGCCGCCCGCGCGGCCGTCAGGTCGTCGAACACCCCCGCCGCGTCGATGCCCTTCGAGCTACCCTCAAAGGCCGGCTTGACGATCACGGGGGCCTTCAGGCGCGCCGGCCACGGATCGTCCAGGTGGCGCACGAAGGCCCAGGGCGGGGTGTCGACGCCCACCGACAGGGCCACCAGCTTGGTGAGGTGCTTGTCGAGGGTGGTGACGCACGCGTGCGGCCCGGAGCCCGTGTAGCTCAGGCCCAGCTCCTCGAAGAGCTGGGGGTAGAACGCCTCGCGCAGCGGCCCGTGGCGCCCCTCGGCGGTGTTGAAGACCACGTCGGGGCCAAAGGCGAGCAGCTCAGCCACCAGATCGGCCACGGGCTGCCCCACGTCGACGGGGCGCACCTGGTGGCCCAGGGCGGTCAGGGCCGCCGTCAAGGTGTTGATGGTCTCAGGGGTGTCGAACTCGGCCTGGGCCTCGTCGGACGCCGTCTTGAGGTTGTGGGTGAAGGCGATGCGCATGGCGGGCGCTTCTCTCGGGAGGCCGAAGGGCGCGGGGACCAGCTCGCCACACCGCGCCGTGAGGGGCCGAAGCCCGACGCCACCCAAAGCGGGCGGCGCGCCGTGACATAGCACAGCCTGTGCCAGCGGCGCTGGGGGCCGGGGTAGGCCCGCCCGCGCGCGGTCGCCCGGGCTGGGTCGAGGCGCCCCACCCCAGCCCGGGTCAAAACGCCCCGTGCGCCGCGACCCCGCCGCGCGCCCCTGCAATCCCTGCCAAAGCCTTGACCGCCGGGATGG
>JAUHVS010000894.1 GCA_030424955.1 bacterium
CCGCCTGGAGCTGCTCATCGACGGCCTGACCCGAGAGCAGCGCGGGATTCGCCTCGGCGCGGCCAAGGAGCTGCGCGCGCGCACGGGCCTCGACCACGGCTTCGACGCCGACCTGCCGCTCACGGCGCGCCAGGCTGCGGTGGCCCGGTGGCGTGATTGGTGGCAACGCATCGGGGCCCTGCAGTTTCTGTGAGGCGGCGCGGGCTGGCCCACGCCCGGCCCGGTCACCGCCGGTCCGTTGACGATCACCCGTGGGCCCCGGTAAAACCCGCGCGCCCACGACCGCAGCCCGCGGTCTCCCGTTAGGAGGCTCGATGAGCACGCAGACGGCGGCCACCGCTGCCGACACGTTGCGGGACTTCGCCGCCCTGGTGAAGCCCAACATCACCCTGCTGGTGCTCATCACCACGGCAGGCGGCCTGTGGCTCGCCCCCGGCTCGGTGGGCTGGGCCGCGCTGCTGGCCACCCTGGCCGGCACCGTGCTGATCGTGGGCGCGGCCAACACCCTCAACTGCTACCTGGAGCGCGACTCCGACCGCTTCATGGCGCGCACGGCCAACCGCCCGCTGCCCGCGGGGCGCATGCGCGCGGGCACGGCCCTGTGGTTTGGCGTGGCCATGGCCGCCACCTCGATCCCCGTGCTCACCTGGCTGGTCAACCCCGTCACCGGGCTGCTCGCCGCCCTGGCGCTGGTCAGCTACGTGTGGGTCTACACGCCCATGAAGCAGCTCAGCCCGCAGGCGGTGGTGGTGGGCGCCATCCCTGGCGCCATGCCCCCGCTGATGGGCTGGACCGCCGTCACCGGCCGGGTCGAGTGGCCCGGGCTCGTGCTCTTCGGGATCATGTTCCTGTGGCAGATGCCCCACTTCATCGCCATCTCGGTCTATCGGCAGCGCGAGTATGAGCAGGCCGGCATCCTGACCATGCCTGCCGTGTACGGCCTGCCCGCCGCCCGCTGGCACGCCCTCGCCTGGTCCGCCGCGCTGGTGCCCTGCAGCCTCATGCTGGTGCCCCTGGGCGTCGCCGGCTGGATCTACTTCGCCGTCGCGGCCGCGCTGGGCGTGGTCTTCATGGGCTGGGCGATCCGCGGCTTCCGGGCCACCGATCCCAACCGCTGGGCCCGCAGCTTCTTCCTGTACACCCTCGCCTACATCACCTTCATCTTCGCCGCCCTGCTGGTCGACGCCGGGCCGGGGCTCCTGTGAAGGCCGTCGGCTGGCTGGGATTTGGGTGGGGGGTGCTCGGCATCTCGGCCCTGCTCGGCAACGCCATCTGGCGGCTGAGCCCCTTCGCCTTCGACCTCGCCCGCTGGGACCTGTCGATCCTGCAGTGGGGGCTGCTGGTGGGCTACGTGGTGTTCATGG
>JAUHVS010000260.1 GCA_030424955.1 bacterium
TCGGCCTGCAGGCTGCGCAGCCCGTGGCGCAGGGTCTCGGCGGCCCGCGCGGCCCGGCCCTGACCCTGGTACACCGCGGCCAGCGCCCGCGCGGCGTGCAGGCGCACGGCGGGCGGCCTGGCCCAAGGCAGCAGGCGGCGGGCGGCCAGGGTGGGGCGGCCCCGGCGGCGGTCGATCTGGGCGAGGGCGACGTCGACGTCCGGGGTGTCGGGGCCACGGGCGGCGGTGAGGACCTCGGCCGCGGCGTCCACTCGCTCGGCGGCCAGGTGCAGCGCGGCCAGGGCCAGGCTGGCCTCCACGGCGACGGCCGGCGCGCCCACCCGCTGGGCCGTGGCCAGGGTGGTGGCCAGGGCGGCCTCGGCCCCCGGCGCGTCGCCCGCCCGGCGCTGGGCGTCGGCGGCGCGCACCGCCAGCGACAGGGCCTGGGGGCCCTCTGGATCGGCCTGAAGGGCGAGCAGGGCGCGGTACCGGGCGAGGGCGGCGGCCGGCTCGCCGTGCTGTCGTTGCGCGTCGGCCACCGCGCGGGTGGCGCCCTGGGTGGCGGGGTGATCCGCTGGGAACACCGCCGCGACGCGGGCCTCACCGGCCTGCATGATCGCCAGCGCGGCCGGGGCGCCGGCGGGCAGGCGGCGGGCGCCGATCTGCACCAGCAGCAGGCCCACCGTCACCGCCGGATCGAGGGTCGGGGCGCGGGCCCGCAGCCGGCTGGCCAGGGCGTCCGCGATGGCGCCCGGGGGCTGCCCCTCGGCGGCGAGCGCCACGCCCACCGGTACGAGGTCAGCGGTGGCGGGCGGTCGGGGCGCCGGCGCGGGGGCCGCGGCGGCCGGTGGGGTGGCGCCGGCCGGGGTCGGGGGGCCGCCGCAGCCGCTGAGGGCGGGCCAGCCGATGAGGCAGGCCAGGGCAGGGGTCAGGGCGCGGCGCATGGCGGCATCATGCCCGATGCGCCCGGGGGCTGGCTGCTTTCTGTCGGGCGAATCCCAGGGGCACCGGGGCCATCCTCTGTGGCACACCCGTCCCAACGGAGGCCCCATGGCGACTGCCGATCCGCAGACGATCCTCGACTTCTGGTTCGCCGACGTCACCGATGACGACTTCATGAAGGCGATGCCGCGGTGGTTTCGCAAAGACCCGGCCCAGGACGCCGCGATCCGCGAGCGGTTCGGCGCATCGGTCGACGCCGCCATCGCCGGCGAGCTCGACCACTGGGCCGACACGCCCCGCGACGCCCTGGCCCTGCTGATCCTGCTCGACCAGTGGCCCCGCAACCTGTTCCGCGGCTCGGCGCGGGCGTTCGAGGGCGACGCCAAGGCCCGCGCGGTGGCGGGCGCGCTGGTGGACGCCGGCCACGACCAGACGCTGAGCCCCATCGAGCGCGCCTTCGTGTACCTGCCCTTCATGCACGGCGAGGCCCCTGAGCAGCAGGCGCGCGCCCTCGCCTGCTACCAGCGGCTCTCGGCCGACGGCGGGCCCCGGTTCGCGCCGTTCCTCGACTACGCGCACAAGCACGCCGACGTCATCGAAGCGTTCGGGCGCTACCCCCACCGCAACGCCGCCCTGGGCCGCGAGACCACCCCCGCCGAGCAGGTCTGGCTCGATGCGGGCGGCGGGTTCTGATAGCCTTTCAAATCAATGGGTTGAGTCTCATTGACGCGCGCCCCCTGCTGGGGCGCCGCGCCCGAATCCGGGCGAGGCACGATCTCGCTGGCCGTACGGTGCGGGCCGCGTAGACTCCGCCGCCGCGCGGCCCTGGCCCGCGCCCTCTACCCGTCTTCGACCACAGGACACACCCGTGACCGAACAAGAGCCCGAGCTTGAGTCCCGCCTGTCACTGCGCCCGCTGACCCCAGCGGACTACGAGCAGGTCGCCGCGATGCACAAGGCCGTGTTCCCCGAGATCGGGGCGTGGACCCGCGCGGACTTCCTCAAGCAGCTCGAGCGCTTCCCCGAGGGGCAGCTGTGCGTCGAGCTGGACGGCGCCCTGGTGGCCACCAGCAGCTCCCTGCGGCTGACCTGGGCGGACTGGGACGAGGATCACACCTTCGACGAGGTGACCCACAACGGCGACATCCGCACCCATGAGCCCGACGGGGACACCCTGTACGGCACCGACATGGTGGTGGATCCCGGCGCCCGCGGGCTGCGCATGGCCCGGCGGCTGTACGAGGCGCGCAAGGCCTACATGGCCTCGCACAACGTGCGGCGCATGGTCATCGCCGGCCGCATCCCGGGGCTGCACCTGCACCCCGAGCTGACGGCGCAGGCCTATGTGACCGAGGTGCTCGCCAAGCACCTGGTAGATCCCACGCTCACGGTGCAGCTGGGCATGGGCTTCACGGTGCTGCGGGTCATCAGCAACTACCTCGACACCGATCGCGAGAGCCGTGGCGCGGCGGTGCTGATGGAGTGGATCAACCCGTTCTGGGTGCCCATCAACAGCAAGCGGCCCCGTCAGGCGCGGGTGGCGGCGGTGCAGTACCGCATGCGGGCCATCGATCGCTTCGAGGACTTCGCGGCGCAGTGCGAGTACTACGCCGATCTGGCGAGCGACTACCGCTGCGACTTCCTGCTGTACCCCGAGCTGTTGACCAACCAGCTGATCACCCTGGTGGATCCGGTGCGGCCGGCCCTGCGGGTGCGCGCCCTCGACCAGTTCACCGACCGCTACATCCAGCTGTTTCAGAACCTGGCCATCAAGCACAACGTCAACATCATCGGCGGCACCCACCTGCTTATCGAGAACGACCGGCTGTACAACGTGGCGTTCTTGTTCCACCGCGACGGGCGGGTGGACCGGCAGGAGAAGCTGCACATCACCCCGGCCGAGGCCCGCTGGTGGGGGGTGACCCCCGGCGACGGCCTGCGGGTCTTCGACACGGACGCCGGCCGCATCGCCATCAACATCTGCTACGACGTGGAGTTCCCCGAGCTGGCCCGGGTGGCGAAGTCGAAGGGCGCGCAGATCCTGTTCGTGCCCTACAACACCGACCTGCGCACCGGCCACGTGCGGGTGCGCACCTGCGCCCACGCCCGCGCCATCGAGAACCACATGTACGTGGTGATCAGCGGCATGTGCGGCGGCCTGCCGGGCATCGACTGGTCCGAGATCCACTTCGCGCGCTCGGCGGTGCTCACGCCCTCCGACATCGCCTTCCCCCGGGACGGCGTGGCGGCCGAGGCCAACGACAACATCGAGACCCTCGTGGTGCACGACCTGGACTTCGCGCGCATCCGCCGGGTGCAGCGGCAGGGTGAGGTGCGGCCGTGGATCGACCGGCGCACCGACCTGTACCAGATCCACTGGGCCGGCGAGGACGACCCGCAGGTCATCAAGTAGCGGGCAGGCGCTGGTCTTCGGGGTAGGGCATGAACTCCGCCAGCTCGCCCGCGGCCACCCTGGCCTGCAGCCCCCGCCACCACCCGGCGTCGAAGAGCTCCGGGTGGCGGGCGATGAAGGGCGCGCGGAGGGTCGCGGGCAGCCCCAAGAAGCGCTGGAACTCCTCGGGGAACACGTCTTCGCTGTGCATCGAGAAGCTGGGCGCCGCCCCCCAGCCGTCGTCCGGCCGCGGCGGGATGCGGCGGAAGCGCACCTCGCCCAGCGGCACCAGCTCGTCGTAGTCGTACGCGACCACCCGGCCGTGGCGGGTCACGCCGAAGTTCTTCAGCAGCAGATCCCCCGGGAAGATCCCGCAGCGCGCGAGGTCGGTCAGGGTCTGCGCGTAGCCGTCCAGGGCCGCGGCGGCCTGGGCGGTGGGCGCGGCGCGCACGTACAGGTTGAGGGGCGTGACCCGCCGCTCCAGGTAGGCCAGCCCGATGATGATCTGGTCGCCCTCGCGGCGCACTGTGCGCCCGCAGCCGCCGAGCAGCTCGTCGAGCAGATCCGGCTCGAAGCGCGCGGCGGGGAAGGCCAGGTGCTCGAAGGGCTGGGCGTCCACCAGCCGGCCCGCGCGGTCGTGCTGATAGATCCACTGGTAGCGGGCGCGCACCTGGCTGGGGGTGATGGCCTTCTGCGGCGGGAACTCGTCGCGGATGACCTTGAGCACCCAGTCGAAGCCCGGCAGCGTGAACACCGCCATCACCAGCCCAGGCGTACCCGGGGCGCGCTCGAAGCGCTCGGCGCTGCCGGCCAGCCAGCCGAGCAGGGCGCGGTAGAGCTCGGTCTTGCCCTGCTTGGGCTCGCCCAGCGAGATGTACAGCTCGCCCACGCGCTTGCGGGGCAGGAGCGTGCGCAGGAAGCGCACCACGTCGTGGGGCCGCGGGGTGTCGACGCTGAAGTAGCTGCGGGTGAAGCTGAACAGCACGCTGACGGCGTCCTCGTCGCAGAGCACGGCGTCCAGCCGCAGGCCGTCGTCGCCGTGGGCGATGGCCAGCACGCAGGGCAGGTGGGCGTCGGCGACCTCGAGGCGGCCGACGAGGTAGGCCCCCGCGCCCTGGAAGAAGGCGGGCTCGGCCCACTGGGCCCGGCACGGCACCGGCAGGCCCCGGGCGTGGGCGGCGGTGGCGATGCGCAGGGCGGCCCGGCGCACGTCCCCCGCCAGGTCCCGCCAGGGCGCCTGCAGGCCCAGCCCCAGCAGGCCCTCGCGCAGCAGCCGGGGCAGATCGGGGGTGGTGGTGGGCTGCGAGCAGCAGCCGTCGCCCTCGCTCGGCGGCGCCTCGAAGTCGGTGTCGACGAACTCGATGAGCGGATCGACCCCCACGGTGGTGAACACGCGCCGGGTCACCGAGTTGTAGAAGGTCTCGGCCAGGTCCCAGTCCTGACGGTCGGCGATGAGGCCCGAGTACACGGCCTTGGCGCTGACCCACAGCAGCCGGTCCGACAGGCGCTCCGCGGCCGGGTGGGCGCGCAGGGCCGCCACCAGGGCGTCCAGGTGGGTCCGGTACAGGCCCAGCCGGCGCCGGGCGTCCGCGCGGCGGGCGGTGCCGTCGCGGGCCTCGAAGTGCTGGCGGGCGCGGGCGCTGACCGCCCGGAAGTCGATCCGGTAGGCCGCGAAGGCGTCGTGGATGTGGCGGGCGACGAGGTTGGCGAGCCGGCTGGTGCTCGGCGGTCGGGCGGTCATGACCCGACCATCGGCGCGGGCGCGCCGCGGCTTGACGCGGCGCGGGCGATTGGCCGCGCGCCGGCCGCTGGATCAGGGGATCAGGCGGTCACGGGCTGCGCGGCCACGGCGGGGGCCTGGCCCATGCGCTTCAGCCAGCGGTAGTGGCTGCCCACCGACTCCCAGAACCCGCCGTTGATGCGGTAGGGCACGTTGAACTCGGCGCACACCTCTTCGACGATCGGGCTGATGGCCGGGTAGTGCACGTGGCTGATCTTGGGGAACAGGTGGTGGATGGCCTGGTAGTTCAGGCCGCCGAGGTACCAGGTCACGAAGGGGTTGCCGCGGGCGAAGTCCACGGTGGTGTTGAGCTGGTGCTCGGCGAAGTCGAGCTCGGTCACCTGGCCGTCGGGCACGTCGGTGAAGTCGGCCTCCTCGACGCAGTGCGCGAGCTGGAACACGACCGCCAGCGTGACCCCCAGGGTGAAGGCCTCGACGAAGTAGAAGGCGACGCCCTTGGCCAGACCGAACAGCGCGATGGGCGCGATGATCACCCAGCCGAAGAACAGGGCCTTGGCGACGAAGAAGTACACCAGCTCGCCGCGCTTCGGCCGGGGGAAGCGGTGGCCGCCCAGGTGGCCGCGGATGAGCTGCGCGAAGTCGTCGTAGAAGTTCCACTTCACCGAGATGAACCCGTACAGGATCCACATGTAGAAGTGCTGCAGGCGGTAGCCCGGGTGGTACGGCTGGGCGGGCGCGAGCCGCGCCAGGCCGCCGACGTCGATGTCGTCATCGCTGCCCACCACGTTGGGGTAGGTGTGGTGCATGACGTTGTGCTTCTGCCGCCAGATGTAGCTGGAGCCGCCCACCAGGTCGAGCACGCGGCCCATCCACAGGTTGGTGCGCTTGTCGGTGCTGAAGGCGCCGTGGTTGCCGTCGTGCATGATGTTGAAGCCGACGCCGGCCTGGGCCATGCCCACCATCATCGCGCCCAGCAGCAGGCCGGCCCAGCCGCCGATCCCGCTCATGGCGAAGGCGTAGGCCGCCGTCAGCCAGAGGCCGATGACGATGGCCTTGCCGATCAGCGGGCTGCCGCCCTTCGGGTTCAGGCCGTTCTCAGCGAAGTAGGCGTCGACGCGGGTCTGGAGGGCCGCCTGGAGCGGGCTCTTGCGGTCAAAGCGGATGCGGACGTCTTTCATGGCGGCTCCCCGGCGCGCTGTAGGTGACCCACCCTACGGCGCCGATCGGCCCGCCGCCCAGGTGCGGCAGGGGCTTTGACACAACGATGACGCGCCGTGACGCAGGCGAGACGCCCGGGCGCCCGGGGCGCCGCGCGGGGCCCCACGGCGCGCTTGTGTCGGGGGGCGCGGTGGCCCATGACGGGGGTCCATGCGCCGGCCTCGGCGCGCCACGCTTCCCCCGTGAGGTGGGCCGTGCCCGCACCCCTCGACCCGTGGATCGGTCAGCTGGTGGCCGATCGGTTCCTCATCCGCCAGCGCATCGGCGACGGGGGCATGGGCACGGTGTACCTGGCGGAGCAGGCGCCGGTGGGCCGGCCGGTGGCGGTGAAGATCCTGCTGCCCGAGTGGGTGAGCGACCCCCGCAAGCTGCGGCGGTTCATGAACGAGGCCCGCATCCTGGGCGGGCTGCACCACCCGCACACGGTGCGGCTGGTGGACTTCGGCCACCTGCCGGGCGGGCAGCTGTTCATCGCCATGGAGTACGTGCCGGGGGGCACGCTGGCCGACGCCCTGGCGGCCGGGCGGCTGCCCGAGGCGCTGGCCCTGCGCGTCGCCCGGCAGATCCTGGGCGCGCTGGTCGAGGCCCACGCCCACGGCATCGTGCACCGGGATCTCAAGCCCACCAACGTGCTGTTCGACGTCGTGGCGGGCGAGCAGGCGATGGTGCGGGTGGCCGACTTTGGCATCGCGCGCTTCAACCCGCTGGACGTCGATCCCTCGGCCAGCACGCCCCCGGGCCCGGTGCCCCCCGAGCGCAGCGGCTTCGGGCTGGCGGCGGTGGAGACCCTGCCCGGCGTGCGGCTGGGCTCGCCCGCGTACGTCAGCCCCGAGCAGGCCTTCGCCCGCGCCATCGACGGCCGCAGCGACCTGTACTCGCTGGGGGTCATGCTCTACGAGATGCTCGCCGGGCACAGGCCCTTCGACGCCGCCGACGCCCAGGGGCTGTACCTGGCCCACGTCCACGCCCACGCGCCGCCGCTGACGGCGCTGCCCGAGCTGACGCTGGATCCCGCCACCGTCACGCTCGTGGAGCGGCTGATGGCGAAGGCCCCCGAGGATCGGCCGGCGACGGCGGCGGTGGCCCTGCAGGCGGTGGAGGCGGTGCTGGCCCGGATCGCGCCGGCCGAGGCGGCGCCCGCCCTGGCCGCGATGCCGGCGGCCGCGCGGCCGCCCGAGGACACCCGCGACTTCGTGGTGGGGCGGGGGGGGCCGCCGGGCTGGGTGTGGGGCGTGGCGGTGGGGGGCCTGCTGGTGCTCGCGGCCCTGTGGCTGGTGCGCTGACCGCAGGCGGCGGGGGGCGCTACTCGCCGGGCAGGGCGGTGCGCACGGCGTCCCAGGGCACGTCGGTGCCCAGCACGTGCAGCTGCCCGGCCCCCGTGTCGGCGAAGCCGTCGCCGTCCACGTCCACCAGATCCAGGTAGGCCGACTCCACCAGGAACTCGCCGAAGCGGGTGTCGAGCAGGAACGGGTCGACCACGAAGCGGTGGTCGCTGACCACACCCTCAACGTGGGAC
>JAUHVS010000261.1 GCA_030424955.1 bacterium
CACGGGCAGCACCTCGCCGGTGGTCAGCGTCGCCGCGCGCACCCGCCGATCCTCGAGCGTGAGCCGCGCCACCCGCGCGCCCAGGCGCACCTGCCCGCCCTTGGCCGTCAGCCGCCGCACGAGGGCGTCGGTGATGGCCTGCGCGCCCCCGACGGGCACGGCGTTGCCCCCGGTGGCCGCCATGGTCGCCAGCATGTAGCCCAGGGCCGCGCCGAAGCGGTCCTCGGGGCCCTGATCCACGTGCAGCGCCAGCCCGGGCATCACCCGGCGCGCCGGCTCGCCCTGGAACAGGTGCCGCGCGAGCCCCGCCCCGCTGCGCAGGGCGATGTTGCTGAAGCGGAACAGGTCGAAGGGCAGCAGCTTGAGCTTCGCGCCGATGCCCGGCAGCGGCCGCAGCAGCGCGTCCAGCAGCCGCGGCTGCGCCCGGCGGTGCCAGGCCATCAGCCGGCGCCAGGCCTCGCCGTCGCGCCCGCCGAAGCTGGCGGCGGTCACGGCGTCATCGCGGGACACGCTCGCCACGGTGCCGTCGGGCGCCGGGTGGCAGCTCTGGATGTCGCCCCACGCCCAGCGCAGGCCCCACTGGGCCAGATCGAGGGCCGCGAAGGCCGGGCTCGCCGAGGCGAAGGGGAAGAAGGCGGCGCCCACGTCGTGCACGAAGCCCGGCAGGGTCGCGGCCTCGCTGGCCACCGCCCCGCCCAGGCGGGTGGGGTGCTGCTCCAGCACGGTGACGGTCCAGCCGGCGTCGGCCAGCACGTTGGCGGCCACCAGCCCGTTGGGGCCGGCGCCGATGACCAGGGCGTCGGGGGTCACGGGGGCTCGACGCGCACAGGCACGGGCTGGCCGTCGCCGCGCCGCCGCGCCTGCACCTCGATGAGCCCGTCGGCGTCCACCAGGAAGGTCACCTGCGCGCCCTCGCCGGCGTCCAGGTGATAGGTGCCCACCAGCCGGCACTCGTCGGCCTTGGTGCGCTCGCCCTGGTAGACCTTCAGCGCCACCTCGCCCTCGCACTGCCGCGTGGCGCTGGCCGGGAAGGGCGCGCCGCGGCGCAGGAGCCACTCGATGTAGCCGTCATCGGCCTCGAGGCCCAGGGTCATGCACAGCCCGTCGAGCAGCGCGGGGGGCGCGCCCGCCCACAGCCGCTCGGCCAGCAGCGCCGCGCCCAGGGCCGGCGCGCCGGGGGGCGTGGGCACCGGCACCCGCTGGAAGAGCTCCCCCACGAACATGCGCACCCAGGGGGCCCGGGCGCCGTCGCCCACCAGGATGACCTCGTCGATCTCGTCGGTGCGCAGGCCCGCCTCCTCCAGGGCGTCGTGGCACAGCCGCGCCAGCCGGTCGAGCAGGGGCTGCACGCAGTGCGCGAAGCGGTGGCGGTTGAGGCGCACCTCGATGTGCCGGCCGCTGGGCAGGGTGCAGTCGATGGGCACCGAGAAGTGGTGGGCCAGCGCCGCGCGGGCCACCCCGGCCGCGGCGGTCAGCGCCTGCATGGTGGCCTGCTCCGAGCGCAGGCCCAGCTCGGCCAGCAGCAGCCGCGCCACCGCCCGGTCCATGGCCACGCCGCCCACGGCGCCCTCGGCCACCGCGCCGCGCACCTCGATGACCCCCGCGTCGTCGACGGCCACCACCCGGAAGTCGAAGGCGTCCTCGCCCAGGTCGAAGACCACGAAGTGGCCAGCCTTGCCCGGGGGCGCGCACGCCAGGGCGGCGGCCAGCGGCGCCGACACCACGCGCAGCACCGTGTGGCCCAGGGCCTCAGCCTCGGCCCGCACCTGCCGGCGGTGGGCGTCCTCCAGGGTGCCCGGCACCGCGATGACGATGGGCCCCGGCCCCGGCGCCCCCGCCAGCGCCGCCGCCAGCGTGGGCGACAGCGCCTCGGACAGCAGCACGGGCCCCTCGGGCCCAAGCTGCGCGCCGCGACACCCCAGCCGCCCCAGCTCAACCCCGTGGATCATCCCTGCACCGCCTCGAGCACGCTGCGCAGCGCGCGCAGCCAGGTGGCCTTGGGCACCAGCGTCGCCGGCGCGCAGGCGGCGTCGTCCAGCGCGGCCCCGACCTCGTTCAGGCCGCGCTCGTACTGCTCGGCCACCAGCCGCGCCAGCCGGCTGCGCTCCACGTGGGCGTCCAGGTAGTCCAGCTCCCGCAGCGCCAGCTTGAGCTCGTGCACGCCCTGCCAGTCGGCGTCATCCATGCGAGCGGGCACGCTGTCCCCCACCGCCAGCTCGAGCAGGTAGCTCACCCGCTCGAAGGGCCCGGCGATGGCGCGGGCGGCGTCGTTGATCGCCACCGCGTGGGCCTGCGCGAGGGCGCGGGTCTGCGGCTCGGCGCGGGCGAACTGGTCGGGGTGGATGGCCAACAGCCGGGCGCGGCGGGCGGCCTCGACGGCGCCGGTGGGCTGCTTGAAGGCCACGGGCAGGCCCAGCCGCTCGAAGGCCGTGAGCCCCACCGCAGGGGGCGCGAGGGCCCCGCACCCGGCGCAGCGGATCAGCCCGTCACAGTGCGCCGCCTGGGCGTCCTCCGCAGCGGGACCAGCGGCGGACACAGGGGCGGCCGGGGTCGCGGGCGCAGCGCCGCAGCGCCAACAAGGATCGCCACACTCAGGGATGTGCACGGGGCCGCCCACGGTCGGGGGTGTCGTCAGATGCTGAAGCTCTCGCCGCAGCCACAGGTGCGCCGCGCGTTGGGGTTCTCGAACTTGAACCCGGCGCCGGCGAGGCTGTCGACATAGTCGACCGTGGTGCCCATCAGGTACAAGTAGCTCTTGCTGTCGACGAAGACCTTCACGCCGTCGCAGTCGAGCTCGCGATCGCCCTTGTTGGCGGCCTCCGCGAACTCCAGGAAGTAGGTGAAGCCGCTGCAGCCGCCGCCCTTCACCCCCACCCGCAGCCCCTCGGTGGGCTGGGTGCGCTCCGCCAGCATCGTCTTGACCTTGGCCGTGGCCGTCTCGCTCAGATTGATCATGGGTGGTCCTCGCTCTCGCGCCCCGTCACCGGGCCGCGTGTGGTTCGCTCAACAGGATACGCCGGGCTGGGATGCCGGGGCCAGCCAGCCCGTCTCAGCGCGCAGGGCCGCGGCCGCCGCGGTCACCTCCGCGATGGCCGCGTCGATGTCATCTTCGGTGGTGCCGCGCCCCAGCCCGAAGCGCAGGCTGGCGTGGGCCAGCGCGTCCGACAGGCCCATGGCCCGCAGCACATGGCTGGGGGCGCGATCGCCGGCGGCGCAGGCCGAGCCCGTCGAGAGCGCCAGCCCGCGCAGGCTCGTCAGCAGCGCATCGCCGGGCACCCCCGGCACGCTCACGTTCAGGTTGTGGGGCAGCCGGTGGGCCACGTCGCCGTTCACCCGCAGGCCGGGCACCTGGGCCAACAGCCCCGCCTGCAGCCGGTCCCGCAGGGCCGCCAGCCGGCTGGCCTCGTCGGCCAGATCCCCCTGCGCCAGGGCCGCCGCCGCGCCCAGGCCCACGATCTGGTGCACCGGCAGGGTGCCCGCGCGGCGGCCCCGCTCCTGCCCGCCGCCGATCAGCTGCGGCGTCAGGCGCACCTGCGGGTGGCGCCGCCGCACATACAGCGCGCCGACGCCCTTGGGGCCGTAGAGCTTGTGGGCGCTGAGGCTGAGCAGATCGACCTGCAGCGCGTCCACCGCCACCGGGATCTTGCCCACCGCCTGCGCCCCGTCGGTGTGCAGCAGCACCCCCGCGGCCTTGCACACCGCGCCGATGGCCGCGATGGGGTGCAGCGTGCCCACCTCGTTGTTGGCGTGCATCAGCGTGACCAGCACCGTGTCGGGCCGCAGCGCCGCCTCGACGGCCTCGGCGGTGACCCGGCCGCCGCCGTCGACGGGCAGCCAGGTGACCTCGCAGGCCCCCGCGTCGCTCAGGTGCCGCAGCAGATCCCGCACCGCCTTGTGCTCGGTGGGCGCGCTGATCACGTGCCGCCCCCGGGCCGCGTAGGCGGTGAGCACGCCCCGGATGGCCAGGTCGTTGGCCTCGGTGGCGCCGCTGGTGAACACCACCTCGCGCGGGCTCGCGCCGAGGAGCGCGGCCACCCGCTCGCGGGCGATCTCCACGGCCTCCTCGGCGGCCCAGCCGTAGGCGTGGGGGCTGCCAGGGTTGCCGAAGTGCTCGGTGAGGAAGGGCAGCATGGCCGCCACCACCGACGGATCCACCGGGGTGGTCGCGTGGTGGTCGAGGTAGCGCACGCCCCTCATGGCGTCACGGGCGGCATCGGCTCACCCCCCCGTCAGCCCGGCCACCAGGGGCACGGCGGCCTGCTGCTCGCTGCGGGCGCAGTCGCGGCAGCCCTCGGCAGGGGTCGTGGTCTTGGGGCAGCCCGCGCAGCCCGACAGGAAGCCCAGCGCCGCCGACAGCTCGCCCTCGATGCGCTGGAGCTCGCGGATGGTGTGGCGCACCTCGGTGAGCCGGCGCTCATAGCGGGCGCTGAGCTCGCCCATGGCGGCCCGCGGGGTCTCGTGGCCCGACCAGCTCTGCAGCAGCGCCCGGATGTCGTTGAGGCTCAGCCCCAGCAGCTGCAGGCGATCGATGTACTCGATGCGGGCGACGTTCGCGGCGTCGTACTGGCGAAAGCCGCCCTTCGTGCGCTCCGCGGGCTCGATGAGCCCACGCTCCTCGTACAGGTGCAGCGCCCGTACGGTCTTGTCGGTGCGCTTCGCGAGCTCGCCGATCTTCAGCAATGCCTGGCCATCCGCCACCACGTTCCCTCCTGCGCGCGACCCCCCCACGCGGCCCGCGCCCTGGGCCCAGCCGAGCCGCGGACCCTAGCGCGCGCCCTCAGGCGGGGCAACACCCTCACCTAAGCGTGTGGTTTGATGGTGGACCGGCGCGAAAGGTCGCGCGGGGGACCGCTCAGCCGCCGCAGCTCTCGATGACCAGCGCCTGCGACACCAGGCAGCGCACCTGGTCGCGGTCCACGTCCGTCGGCGAGGCCGCGTCCAGCGTGCGGCCGATCTGGTCGAGGGCGCTGCCCTCGCCGCCGCAGGTGGTCTCGCCGGCCAGCCGCAGATCGGCCACCAGGGCCTCCAGCGCGCCCTGGGCCGCCGCCTGCGCCGCGGCGTCGAAGGGCTCGGTGTTCAGCAGCGCCAGGAACGCCGTGCCCAGCCCGGCCACCAGGGCCTGGTCCGCCAGCACCAGCGCCGCCTCGTACTCGGGGCTGTCCCCCGCCTCGATGCGCAGCCGGTCGAGGCTGTCGAGGCGCCCCTTGCTCTCGAGGGCCGCCACGAAGGCCGGCCGCGCCTCGCCCAGGGCCGCGCGCAGGGCCGCGCCATAGGTCGTGCCACAGGCCGCGTCGCCCGCCGCGATCAGGCGCCCCAGGCCGTGGGCCTCGCCGCTGGCGTCCATCAGGTAGCCGAGGGCCCGGTCGAAGCCGGCCGCGGAGCGCTCGGTGAGCCCACCCCACACCGCCAGGTGCAGCGCCTGGTCCAGCCGGCGGGCCGCGAAGGCCGCGTACCAGCGGGGGCTGTTGCGCTGGCCGTCGGGGGTCTCGCTGACGCTCGCCTGGGTGAGCGCCGTGGCCACCGCCGACGCGATGCGCGCCCCCGCCTGGTCGTTGGCGTCGCGCCCGGGGCGGCGGTCCCGCACGCCCTCGACGGCGGCCCGCAGCCCGCCCGTCTCGTAGTACACGCTGGCGAAGACGCCCGGCGCCGTGGGGCTGGTGGCCTCGCTGTTCACGAAGGCGCTCACGTCGCCAACGGCCGCGCGATCCACGGTGGCCTGCCCCGCCACCGCCACGAGCTGATCGTAGGCCGCGGCGTAGGCGATGGTCTCGGCGGGCGCCTCGATGGGCTCGAAGCGCGCGCTCGCGCCGCCCTCATCGGCTGCACCGCAGCCCGCCGCGCCGGCCACGGCCGCCACGGCGATCCAGTCACGAAGTCGCGCCATCATGGTGATCTCCCAGGGTCATCGAGCAGGTCAGCGAGGCCCGCGTGGCGGGCCGGGCGCCCCCGGCGCGGCCCGACCCCACGGGGCCCGGCGCCGCCGCGGGCGGGACGCGCGCAGTCTGGCACAGGGCCCGGATCGCTTCCACACGGGGCGCGCGTGCGCCTGAGCGCGATTGACGGTAGAACGAGGGCCATGGCCGCACCGCCCTCGCCGCCCGAGACCCTCGACGGGACCCTGGAGCGCTTCACCTACGTCAACGACGACGGCAGCTTCGCGGTGGCCAGCGTGGCCGCCCAGGGGGGCCTGCGGGTGTCCGCCGTGGGCGCGCTGACCGGCCTGGAGCCGGGCGATCGGGTGCGGCTCGTGGGCCACTGGAAGGACAACCCGCGCTTCGGCCGCCAGTTCCGCGCCGAGGCCGCCTGGCCCCTGCTGCCCGAGTCCGCCGAGGGGCTGGAGCGCTACCTGGCCGGCGGCCGGGTCAAGGGCGTGGGGCCCGAGCTCGCGCGGCGCCTGGTGGCCGCCTTCGGCCCCGACACCCTCACCATCATCGCCAGCACCCCCGAGCGCCTCGCCGAGGTGCCGGGCATCGGCCCGAAGCGGCGCGAGCAGCTCGCCGAGGCGCTGACCGCTCAGACCCTGCAGCGCGAGGCCCTGGTGTTCCTGCAGGGCCACGGCGTGCCCGCCCGGCTGGCCGACCGCATCTGGAAGACCTACGGCGCCCGCACCATCGGCTGGGTGCGCGAGAACCCCTACCGGCTGGCCAGCGAGCTGCGGGGGGTGGGCTTCGCCACGGCCGATCGCATCGCGCGCTCGGTGGGCCTGACCCTCGACTCCCCCGTGCGCGCGGCGGCGGCCCTGGTGCACGCCCTGAGCACCGCCCAGGACGACGGCCACATCTGCCTGCCCCGCGAGGTGCTGCTGGCCCGCACGGTGGCGCTGGTGGGCCCCACCGCCCCCATCGAGGCGGTGCTGGCGCAGTCCCTGGCCGAGGGCCGGCTCATCGATGGCGGCGACGACCTCATCTATACGTGGCGCAACCACGAGGAGGAGATCGAGGCCGCCGTGCGCTTGAAGGCCCTGGAGCGCGCGAGCCCGGCCCCGCTGGCCGTGCCGCTGGCCCGCCTGCACGCCGCCAGCGGGCTCGACCTGGCCCCCGCCCAGCTCGAGGCCGTGCAGGCGGCGGCGACCCACGGCGTGCTGGTGCTCACCGGCGGCCCGGGCACTGGCAAGACCACCGTCGTGCGCACCGTGCTCGCCATGTTCGAGGCCAACGAGGCCAAGGTGCTGCTCGCCGCCCCCACCGGCCGCGCCGCCCGCCGCATGGCCGAGGCCACCGATCACGAGGCCAGCACCCTGCACCGGCTGCTGGAGTTCAACCCGGCGGACGGCGGCTTCCGCAAGGACGAGGACGACCCCCTCGACGCCGCCGTGGTGATCGTCGACGAGGCCTCGATGATCGATCAGCCGCTGTTCGTGTCGCTGCTGCGCGCGGTGCCCCCAGGCACCCGGCTGATCCTGGTGGGCGACGCCGATCAGCTCCCCTCGGTGGGGCCCGGCAACGTGCTCGGCGACCTCATCGCGAGCGACGTGGTGCCGGTGGTGCGGCTGACCGAGATCTTCCGACAGGCCGAGCTGTCGGACATCATCGTGGCGGCCCACCACATCCTCGCCGGCCGCGTGCCCGAGGCCCCGGCGCCGGGCACCGAGACCGACTTCTACGTGGTGGAGGCCCGCGACGGCGAGCAGGCCGCCGAGCTGGTGGTGAAGCTCGTCAAGGACCGCGTGCCGGCCCGGTTCAACCTGCGCGCCCTCGACGACATCCAGGTGCTCACCCCCATGCACCGCGGGGCCTGTGGCGCCG
>JAUHVS010000262.1 GCA_030424955.1 bacterium
CCCCCGTCCCTGTTGGGACTCGGAGCCTTCCGTCGCGGCGCGCCCACCCCAGGGGCGCCGGGGTCGGGCTGCGCCCGCGCCGCGCTGCCCCCGACCAGATTCAGGCCCGAGCTGGCTTGGCAGCGCCGACGGCGCCCTCCCTCGGGCCGGATCGACGCCGATCGGGCCCCGTCGCAACCCACCGTGCGCGCTGGTCCGCCCAGATCCCCCGTCCCTGTTGGGACTCGGAGCCTTCCGTCGCGGAGCCTCCCGCGTCCCTGTTGGGACTCGGAGCCTTCCGTCGCGCAGATCCCCCGTCCCTGTTGGGACTCGGAGCCTTCCGTCGCGCGGAGCCTTCCGTCGTGTCCCTGTTGGGACTCGGAGCCCTCCATGCCCGGAGCCCTCCATGCCGCCAGGAGCCCACCATGCCGGAGCCCCGCGAGCACCTGTTCGAACTCGGAGCCCTCCATCGAGCGGGGCTCTCCTGCGAACGGCCGCCAGGGACGCGCAGCACAGCCAACCCGGCACCCAGCCCCCACCCAGCCGCGCGTTTTTGTCGAAGCCGCGCGCTGCGCTGTGCCACGGTGACGCCATGCGCCGCCACGCCGTCACACTCGCCGCGACCCTCGCGCTCGCCGCGCCCCCGGCGGGGGCCAGCGGGCTCGACGCGCCCCTCACGGGCACCGCCGCCTCGGGCCCGCTCACCGCCGATCCGGCCGCTGCCTGGCACAACCCGGCGACCCTCGCGCGCCTGCGCCGCCCCGGGGTGCTCTTCGGCGGCGGGCTGGTGCTCGCGCACGTCGGCTACACCCGCGAGCGCCGAGGCAGCTACCAGCGGCCCGACGAGTTCAACATCCGCACCCCCGTGGACGCCGGATCCCTCGACGCCACCCGCACGGGCGAGGCCGACCCCGTCAGCGCCACCACCATCGCCGCCTCGGCCGACGCCTTCTTCGCGCTCCCGCTCCCGGCCGGCGTGGTCGCCGCCATCGGGGTCCACACGCCCTACGCCGCGCCGGTCAGCTACGACGCCCAGGGCGCCCAGCGCTTTGCGCTGCAAGAGGCCTTCCTCGCCATGCCGCACGTCACCGCGGCCGCCGGCATCCAGCTCCACGAGCGGGTGGCCCTGGGCCTCGGCGCCTCGGTCATCTTCGGCACCGCAAACCTCAAAAAGGTGCAGGACTTCGCCGCGCTGGACGCCTTTGGCGACGCCCTCGCTGGCGCCCCGGCCAACCAGGCCAACAGCTTCGGGGCCGACGCCCCCACCGAGGTCCGCGAGCTCGACGCCCTCGCCCGCCCCGTCTCGGTCACCGACGCCACCGCCACCAACCTCACGTGGCACGCCGGGCTCACCGTGCAGGCCACCGACGCCCTCGCCCTGGCCCTCACCTACCACCACGGCGCCGATCTCACCTTCGAAGGCGACTTCGCCCTCGACATGGCCGACGACCTGTTCACCCAGGACCTCTCGCCTGTGGGCCTCGCCTTCCCCGCCCTCGTGCGCGGCGACGCCCGGCTCTCCCTGACCCTGCCCAAGCGCATCGAGGCCGCCGCCCGCTATGACCTCGACGCCGACTGGGCCGTCGAGGGCCGCGTGGAGTACGTCACCTGGTCCGACGTGGACGCCCTGCGGGTCGCGCTCAAGTCCCCCGATCTCGCCCAGCCCGCCTTCGGCCTGCCCGACGTCTCCCGCAGCGATCTCGCCCGGGAGTGGCAGGACGCCGTGCACCTCGACGCCCTCGTGCACGGCCCCTGGCCGGGCGTGGGCCGCTGGACCGCCGGCCTCGGCTACCAATCCCCCGCCAGCCCTGACACCACCGTCGACGCCTCCAGCCCCGACGGCCACCGGGTGCACCTGCGCGCCGTGCTCGACCACGCCCTCAGCGACGCCTGGTCCATCATCGGCCACGCCACGGTACAGGCGATCCTGCCGCGCACGGTCACCACCTCGCGTTACGACCTGGGCAACGGCCGCTACACCCTCGCGGTCGCCGCGCTGGCCGCCCACCTGAGCTACCGCTGGGGAGACGAGTGATGCCCCGCCGCGCCCTCACCCAAATGGCCTGGCTTTGCGCCGCCCTGGCCGCCCCCGCCCTCACCGCCTGTGATCAGCCCGAGCTTTGGCCGGTGCCCGCGGCCGAGGCCGACGGCGGCCGGCTGCCCAGCACCCGCGACATGGCGGCCCCGCCCGAGGCGGGCCTCGCCGCCCCACCGCGGCGCTACACCCTGCGCCTCAACGAGGCCGCCAACCCGCCGCTCCAGCTCGACATGGACCGCAGCGAGGTCATCGAGCTGCTCGGCGCCATCGCCGACGACACCACCCTGCTCGAGCTCGACCCCCTGCCCCTGCTGCGCAACGTCATGGATACCGTCAAGCGCGCCTGCGGCGAGGACTGGCGCCGCGACGATCCCGACCCGGTCTACGACTGTGACCTCACGCCCCTCGGCCGCACCTTCAGCCGGCCCGGCGTGCCCTGGCAGGCCAGCCCCGAGTTCGCCCTCGTGCGCCTGCTGACCATGACCCCGGCCAACGTCCTCGTCGAGGGCACCAGCATCGAGTTCATGCAGCAGCTCAGCGACTTCGCGAACATCGGCGGCGGCTTCTCGCAGATCCTCGCCGACACCCTGCAGATCGAACGCACCGACGAGATCGTGCCCGCCGAAGAGGCCGTGCGCGCCCTCAAGGACCACCTCATCGGCTCGCACCCCAACACCAGCCCGGACGGCCGCCTCCTCATCACCCTGGGCGACGTGCTCGCCGATCTCGCCCCCCTCGCGCAGACCCTGGGCCCCGTCCCCCCGCACCCCGGCGTCCTCGACCCGGCCTTCCCGCCGCGCGCGCGGGTCATCGGCCCCGACTTCCGCATGCAGGTCACGGCCGAGAGCAACATCCGGGTCATGGAGGGGGTCCTGGCCGCCACCGGCCGGGACGTCACCATGGTGCTGCAGACCCCCGACCGCCGCCCCGCGCAGACCCCCCTGCGCTTCGACTTCAACGATCCCGAAGACTTCCAGGTGCTCGGCCTAGTCGACACCCCGGTCGCCGACCTGCGCTTCCGCATCCTCGAGCACCCGAAGTTCGTGCCGGCGTGCCTGGAGGCCCCCGAGGGCTGCCAGAACAACGGCCCCAACCGCCCCATCGGAGACGACACGGTCTGGACCCTCGACCGCTGGACCCTGGAGTACATCGTCGGCTTCGCCGCGCTCACCCGCTACGAGGCCCTGGTGCACGAGCAGTGCTACGTCTCGTGCGCCCTGGCGCGCGTCGCCGTGGGCCGCGACGGCACCCCCCCGGGCTTCGCCCGCTTCGGCGTGGCCTTCGACCTGGGCCCCAGCGACCAGTTCGTGTGGGAGCTCATCAACGAGGTCGTGCAGGTGGGCCTGCACGGCCCCGACGCCCGAGACCGGGCCGAGGGCGAGGCCAACGTCGCCTTCACCGTCACCGACATCCCGGTGGGCATCACCGGGCCGCAGGCCGCCGAGGCCGTGCGCCCCCTGCTCGTGCGCCAGGCCAGCGGCATCAGCGACTTCCTGCTGGGCGACTTCCGCGCCCGCTCCGGCGCCGTGGACTTCTACTTCCGCCGCGCCAGCGACGGCCGCCCCGTGCTGCAGTTCGTCGCCCCCGAGGACCTGCCCCCCACCCGCCGCTTCACCTGGGCGACCCCCGGCTTCTTCGCCGACGCCGCCCTCACCGACAAGCGCTCGGCCACCGACCTCCCGGGCATGGCCGACACCGCCCACGAGAAGCTCATCATCGAGCCGGGCGAGCGCGCCTACTTCATCGAGGACGCCGCCGGCGTCCGCTGGCAGATCACCGTGTTCGGCAGCTTCCCGGGCGCCGACGTGGTCGACATCGAGGTCGCGCCCGTCGACCCGCAGGAGGCCCGCTGATGCGCCGCGCCCCGCCCCCCCGTCCGGCCCGCGCCCGCGGGCCCCTCGCCCGCCTCGCCCTGGGCCTGGGCCTCGTGGCTGGCACCGCCTGCGTCGAGCCCGTCACCCTCGCCCCCGCCGCCGACGACAGCCCCCTGGCCGTCGGCCAGCGCCGCGACGTGACGCTGCGCGCCCTGGCCCTGCAGGTCGAGGACTTCCAGCAGACCCTCACCCTCGCCGATCTGCGCGCGCTGCCCCGCAACACCCTCGACGAGGTCTGGCTGGTCGACCTCGACATGACCCCGCTGGTCGAGAACGCGCTGGCCTTCCTGCGCGACAGCGAAGACGGCCTCACCACCCAGGCCGCGCGCAACATGCAGAAGCTGTTGCGCCTCAGCCCCCTCGACATCGACTTCGCCGCCACGCAGCTCGAGTCGCTGCTGGAGCTCTCGGGCTCCATCGGCATCCCGGCCGCCCAGGCCGTCGCCGATCTGCTGCAGATCCAGCGCGCCGATCCGGTCATCCCCCTGCCCATCGCCGCCGAGGCCCTCGTGGCTGGCCTCATCGCCAGCCACCCCGCCTCGCAGACCCGCCCGGGCCCCATCGACGCCGATCACCCCGACGGCCGCTGGCCGGTGGCCCCCGGCGCCATCCCCATCACCCTGGGCGACGTCATCGACGACTTCGCCGAGATGACCGAGCGCTTCGGCCCCACCACCCTGCCCGATGGCCGGGTGCACCCCGGCTTCATCCAGGCCGCCAGCGGCTTCATCGTCACCGAGGACGACTTCCGCATGACCGTGCGGGTCAACGCCAACGCCCTGCCCTACAAGGGCGTCGACCTCTCGAGCGCCAGCGTCGCCAGCGTCAACAGCCTCGGCAGCCAGATCGAGCGCGTCTTCAACACCGCCGACCCCGACTGGGTGGTCATCGACGGGCTCGTGCCGCGCCCCACCATCTCGGCGCTCACGGTGAAGGTCACCGAGTCCGACCGCTTCTTCCTGCCCGGCACGGACCGCGCGCCCCTGCCCACCGGCAACAGCGACGTGTGGGCCGCCGATCCCTGGCTGCTCGAGCCCATGGTCGCGCAGATGGTGAAGGCCGAGGTGCTGCGCGCGGGCCCGCGCTGCGTGCGCTACAGCGTCGGCGCCATGACCCAGGTCTTCGAGGCCTGCGTCGACGCCACCGGCTGGACCACCTTCGACACCTTCAACGACATCGGCGAGGCCCCGGACGACGGCTACCTGTGGGATCTGCAGCTCGACATGGCGCAGGTGCGCCTGCACGACGGCGGGCTGCCCGAGGGCGACGCCGACGTGGAGTTCACCATCCGAGACGTCCCGCTGGGCATCAACGCCATCAAGCTCGTCGAGGAGATCAAGAACAACCTGGCCGCCGATCCCCGCACGCTGCGCGAGCTGGCGCAGGCCATCAACCAGACCACCGTGGGCGCCGCCGACGTCTTCTACGTGCACGTGCCCGAGGGCCCCGAGGCCGGCGACTGGCTGTGGTTCATCGAGCCCAACGACATCCCCCGCGCCGCCGACGGCGCGCGCGAGCGCCCCTACACCTACGCGTCGCCTGGCTTCTTTGCGGACGCCGCGCTCACGCAGCCCGTCGGCGAGCGGGTGCCCGTCGCGGGCGACGCCGATCACATCAAGGTGTTCCTGCGCCCCGGCGAGCGCCACCACGTGGCCGACGACGCCGGGGGCGTGTACGCCCTCACCGTGGGCCGCAAGCCCAGCCCCCGCCAGGTTACGCTCACCGTCGAGCGCCTGCGCTGAGCCCGCCCTGCGGGCCCACCCTGTGCCGCCCCTGACGGCCCGCGCTCACCCGCTCGGCAGCCGCTCCGCCCACACCGTCTGGGCCCCCAGCCGCGCCTCCAGCACCGCCACCCAGCGCCGCGCGCCGTAGTCGGTCTGTGCGGTCGCGACCACCTGCCCGGCCTCGTCGGCCCCGCCGCCCTCCGCCGAGAGGTGCCGGATCTCATACGCCGCCGTCAGCACGTCAGGCCCGCTCGGCGGCGCCGCCGCCACCGCCGCCCAGGGCGCCGGATCCAGCCCCAGCGCCAGGAGCGCCCCCGCCGCGTCCGGCGGATCGACCCACAGCCGCGCCAGCCCGTCGGCGTCGCACTCGACGTCCACCAGCAGCCCGTCGGGTGTGTGGTAGCGCCACGCCCGCGCGGGCGCGCCGGGCCGCCGCAGCCCGCCAGACGCCTCGACGTGCGCGGGCCCCAGCGCCGCCTCGGGGTCCCAGCGCGCCTCGGCGCAGTGCCCGAAGCGCCCCAGCACGGGCCAGGGGCTCGCCCCGGTGGCCCGGGCCACGCCCAGGCGGCTCAGCCGGCCCTGGTAGCGCCCTGCGAGGGCCTGCATCGCCGCCAGCCGGCCCCCCACCGGCCGCGGGCCCTCCCGCAGCCGCCACACCGCGCCCAGCGGATCGATCAGATCCGTCGAGAAGCCGCCATCGGGGTGCACCAGGATGTCCTCGAGCCACACCGCGCCGGGCGCGAGCAGGGCCTCCACCGCCGCGGGCAGATCGGGCACCGCCAGATCGATCACCGCCCCGCGGGGATCGTCGTCGCGCACCTCGGCCCGCACCACCAGCGTGCGCCCGCCCACGCGGAACACGTCGGCGTCCAGGGCGGGGAAGAAGCGCCCGTACCACGCGCGGGCGTGACCCAGGCGGTGGGCCGCCACGCGCACCTCGAGGCTGGGGGGCGGGTGGGCATCAAACCAGTCGGACATGGGGGGCTCCAGCGGGGCGCGGGGCGCGCCACCCCCGGCCGGACCCAGCGGTCGGGCGCGGGGCGTGAAGAGGAAGCGGGCGGGGCGGGTGGGCCCGCTCAGCGGCCGCTCACAGGCCCAGGGTCAGCACCTCGAGCACCCGGCGGGGCGGGTCCAGATCGCTCTGGTACACATAGCTCGACACCCACAGGGTGGCGCCGACCACCTCGGCGTTGGCGTAGAAGCCGAACGCCCCCTGGTAGCCGCCCTCGGTGCCGCGCAGCGCCACCCGGGCCCAGCCGTCGT
Organism: bacterium; assembly: GCA_030424955.1. Lineage (GTDB taxonomy): Bacteria > Myxococcota_A > Bradymonadia > UBA7976 > UBA1532 > JACKDL01. The sequence continues at coordinate 6,879 of JAUHVS010000262.1, forward strand.
CGGGGCCGACGCCGCCGCGGCGGGCCAGCATCAGGTCGTGGCCGGTGGCGTCCTGGTAGACGATCAGCGGCCGCCCGTTGGGGTCGAGGCGCACGTTGCAGTCATCGCCCACGATGTGCACCGCGTACTCACGGCCGCCGGTGTCGAGGCGCACGCCATCGTCGACCCAGTCGTCCAGGCCAAGCTCAGGGGCCAGGTAGCGCAGGCTGTCGGTGAGGCCGTCCTGGTAGCACAGGTGGGCGTTGCCCTCGTCGTCCAGGAACAGATCCACGTTGGCGCCCATGTCGCCCTCGCGGGTGGGGTGGCCCCAGCCGGCGAGCTGCTCGGGCACGGTGAACCCGGCGTCCACGAAGCGGCTCATCCACAGGGCACCGCCCGAGCGGTCGTACCAGGCCAGCGCCGGCGCGCCGTCGGGGCCGCGGGCCTGGCTGGCGAACAGCCCGGTGCCCTCGGGGTACACGCCGGCGTCCACGGGCCCGTCGGGCAGGGCCACCCGGTGCACCACGAAGGCCGGGTTCCAGTCGGCGTCGCCCGCGGGGGCGGCGTTGCGGGCCAGCAGGTAGCGCAGCTCGCTCGCGCGGCTGCCGTCCTCGAGCTCAACCTCCAGCGCCTGGTAGGCCACCCCGGGCACGCCGCGGGCGTCCAGGGTCACCGTGGCCCAGCGCCCGGGGCTGTCGGCGTCGTCGAGCACGCGCATCGCCCAGCTGTAGCCGGCCCCGTCGGGGGTGCCCAGCGCGTACTTCAGCGTGTCGTTGTCCTCGTCGCGGTAGACCACGTGCAGCGCGCTGTCGGGGCCCACGGCGAGGCTGGTGTGGGTGCCCACGTTGGGCCCCTCGTCCGTGATGCCGCCACGGGGGCCGCTCGGC
>JAUHVS010000895.1 GCA_030424955.1 bacterium
CCGAGCCTGCCCCTGCCTCCGCCGGGGCCAGCGCTGCGGGCCCGGGCGCCGGCGTGCCCACGGACGCGTCCGGCAAGCCCCTGCCCAAGGCCAAGCAGTACGGCTTCTGGGGCCTGATGCTGTTCTGGAGCGGCGCCGTGGTGGTCATGGCCCTGGTGGGCCGGGTGGTGTTCAAGGAGCAGCTGCACGAGCGCCGCACCCTGCAGCTCATGCGCGACCGGCTGGGCGACTTCTTCCCCGAGTTCGCGCCCGACCGCATCACCAAGTGGGTCAACCGCGCCGCGCCCCACCTGTGGCAGGGCTGGCGGGACGGCCGCCTGGGCGACGTCGAGGGCTTCACCACCCCGGCGTTCCGCGCCGCCAGCGAGGCCGCCTTCGCCGCCGCGGCGAGCCAGGGTCACCAGCGCGACGCCCGCCTGGGCCGCGTGCTGAAGGTGCACATGCTGGGCCTGTATCCGGACGGCGCCGGCCCCCCGCCCCGCGACATGGAGCTGGTGCTGCGGGTCGAGACCCGGGGCGTCGACTGCGTGCGCGATGGCGCCGGCCAGGTGATCGCCGGCAAGCCCGACGAGCGCCAGATGCAACAGTTCTGGACTTTGCGCCATGATGGCCACGGCTGGCGGCTGCACGCTGTGGTCCCCGCCACCGAAGATCGCACGGATCTGGCCCAGCGGCCGCCGGTCCCGCCCCTGATGGAGTGGGTCCGTCCTGAGCCGGGCGAGGCCTGAGCCGCAGGAAATCACGGTCGTCCGTCGCGCGCTCGCGCGACCGCCGGCCCCCACAAGTGCTCGTTTTGAAAACCCATTTGACGACCTGACTCGCGCCCCGCGAGCCCTCGACCTGGAGGCCGGCCATGCGCCCCGTGTCTCGGCGACTGCCCCTCGCCCTGCTGTTGACCCTGGCCGCGGCCAGCCTGCCCACGGTGGGCTGTGATGACGGTGACGACGCCGGCACCCCGACCGTCGATCCCAAGACCGCCCCCTTCGTGGGCGATCTGCCGGCCCTGCCCGCCGACGTCACCTTCGAGCCCGCCGACGGCATGCCCGTGGTGCCCGGCGGCGTGTGGCGCTACCGGGTGCGCGCCGAGGACTGGCAGGCCCCGCCCTACCCCATCGACCGCGGCGGCGAGACCACCGTGACCGCCTTCACAGGCGAGGCCCCGGGCCTGGTGGACGACGAGGCCGCCTTCCTGCGCACCACCTCGACGGTGATCGTTCCGGGCAGGCGCGCGGTCTCGTCCTCGACCAGCTCTACGGCGATGCCCCAGTCATAAGCCTGTGCGCCCGATATCCGCCGCGAACGCATGACAACGTCCTTGGTCCGCGCCAGCCCGATCAATGCCTGAAGCCGCGCCGAC
>JAUHVS010000263.1 GCA_030424955.1 bacterium
GCCCGCGGCGCGCGCTGCCTCTCGGGCGCAGGCTTCGTCGACTCGCGGGCAGCCAAAGGTGAGCTGGAGTTCGTCGGGCAGGAGGGCGTCGCGGTTGGCGCGGTGCAGGTGGCGCACCTGCGCGAAGCCCCGATCGACGGCGTCGGCGAGCTCGGCGCTGAGGGCCGCGCTGTCGGGGCCCTCGGTGACCGGGGCCAGCACCGTGACCGACTGCGCGTAGGCGGCGGTGCCCAGCAGCAGGGGGCTCAGCAGGGCCACCACGAGGGCGGCTCGCCAGCAGGCCAGCGCGGGGCCGCCGGCCGCGCGGTCGGGGGCGGGTAGAGGCAAGGGGGCCGTCACGGGTTGACGGTGAAGCGGCAGTCGAGGAAGGGCCCGATCAGGGTCGGATCGTCCAGCTGGCGCTCGGCCTCGAGGCTGTGGAACGCGACCTCCTCGGCGCTGCCGTCGGGGTCGAACTTCAGCGACAGGCCCAGGCCGGGGCTGCCCTCGCTGCGGGCGTCTCTCAGGCGGTCCGTGACATCGACGGCGAGGGGCTCGTCGTCGTCCAGGTCTTCGCCAAAGCGGTCCGGGAGTCGGCCACCGGCGGTGTTGGGTGGGCGGTTGTTCGTGATCGCGCTCGTCCAGCCCTCCAGGGGGGTGGTCTCGACGCGATCCATCAGGAGCGCTACGCGCAGCCGTCCGCGGGGATCTCGGGTGCGGCGCAGGCGCAGGTCGCACGCAGCGGGCCACTGGTGGTCGACGAAGCGGCTGAGATCGAACCGGATGAGGGCGCGCTTCGGGTCGCCTCCGCGGTGCCCCTGGCTGATCTCGAGGGTGGGGGCCGCGTGGAACGACCCGTTCGGGGTGTCGGCGTCGATGTAGGTGTCGTCGTCCGCCGCGTAGCAGCGGTGGTCGGCGGGGCAGATGCCCAGCAGGGGCAGATCGGTCAACGGCGGCGTGAGGGGCACGGCCTGGTCGGGCGGCGGGGCGGCGTCGGGGGGCGGCGCCTGGTCCACCGGGGCGAGATCGGTCACCGGCGCCTGGTCCCGTTCGATGGCCTGATCGAGGGCGGGGCCCAGATCGTCGGGCGGGGCGCTGTCGACGCGGCCGGCGTCGAGGGCGGGGCTGACGAGGGCGTCCGGCGGGCGCGCCACGCACAGGCCGTCTACGCACAGGCCGTCGGCGCCGCACTGCTCGTCGGTCTCGCAGCGCTCCCCCTGGCGGTGGGCGTCGAAGGCGCAGCCGGTCGCCAGGAGGGCGAGGGCGAGGGCGATGGTCAGCGGGGCGCTCACTGGGGGCAGGATAGCAGCCTGGGCGGTCGGAATGCACCGGGGCTGGCGCTATGATGGCCACATGAGGAAGACGCTGTGGTGGTCGCTCGCCCTCGGGTTGAGCGTGGGCTGTATCGAGACGCCGGCGCCGAGCCAGGATCCGGATCTGCGCGACGGGGGCTCGCCCCTGGACGGGCAGGTGGTCGTGGACGGGATGCGATCGCTGGACGCTGCGGCGGATCGCGGGCTGGCGGCGGACGCTGCGCCGCCTGCTGATGGTGCGGTGGACGGGCGGGCGCAGGACGCCAGCCAGGGGGACGCGGCGCCCACGGCGGCCGACCTGGGCGGGCTTGACGGGGCCGGCTTGGACGGCGATCTGCCGGACGGCGCGCAGCCGGACGCAGGCGGGCCCGACGGCGGCCCGCCCGATGTGGGCGGGGCGGACGCGGGGCTGGATGGCGAGCTGCCCGACGGGGGCGAGCCTGATGCTGAGGGGCCCGACGGGGAGCTCCCCGACGCTGCGCTGCCCGACGGTGAGATCCCCGACGTCGCGTTGCCCGATGGTGAGCTGCCCGACGCCGGGACCCCGGACGCCGCCGCCCCGCCCGAGGCCTTCGTGGTGGGCTTCGCCGAGGCGCTGGACGGGCGCAGCCCGGTGACGGTGCGCGCGGGCGACGCGGTCACGGTGGCCGAGCCCGACGGGCGCTTCCGGCTCGGCCCGGTGCCGCCGGGTGCCCTCACGCTGCGCTTCACGGCGCCGGCCCACCAGGCGGAGCTGGTGGCGGTGGACGCGCCCGACGAGGGCGAGGTGGCCCTCGAGGAGCCACTGTGGTTGTACCGCGGCGAGCGCATCGGCACCGGGGCCAGCCGGGTGGACTTCACGAGCCAGGAGACCTGGCTCGTGTGGAACCAGCTCGACCGGCTGGTGTCGCGCCGGGTCGCTGAGGGTCCGGCCGTCGAGCTGCTGGCCGACGGGTTCGAGGTGTTCTTGGGCTTCGCGCCTGGGGTCGACGCGGCGGTGGTGCGGCAGCGCACGGTGCCCGGGCTGGCGGGCGACATCTACCAGCTGCCCCTCGACGGGGCCGAGGGCGTGCGGCTGTTCATCGAGGCGCAGCCCTGGGTGCGCTGGCTGCCCGACGGGCGGGCGCTGGGCATGGTGCACACCCGCGACGCGCTGTCGCGGCTGGCGGTGGTGACGCCTGGGGAGCCGTCACGGCGGCTGTCGGAGGGCGTGCCGTGGCTGCTGGTGACCTCGCTGGCCGACGGGACGGTGGCGTATGCGGCGGGGGACGGCCCCGACTTCGGGGTGTACCTCACGGCGCTGGATGAGGCGCCCCACCAGGCGGTGCACGCCGAGGCCGGCCCGGCGAGCGACGCCTTCCTCACCACGACCCCCGGCCGCGGGGGGCTGATGTGGCTGAGCCCGGATCAGGTGCTGTGGCGCTGGACGCCCGAGGCGGGGGCCGAGCCCTTGGCCGACGGGGTGCTGGCCGCCCCGCGGCCGCGGTTCCTGCCCGATGGGCGGCTGCTGTTCTGGCGCGCGGACGGCGCGCTGGTGTCGCTGTGGGTGCTGGACGACGCCGGTGAGCGGCTGCTGGTCGGTGGCGCTGATGCGAACTCGTACACGCCCCTGGGGGACGGGGCCTACGTCACCTTGCCCGGCCAGGGGCTGTGGTTCGGGGACTACGACGGCGCGCTGAGCGAGGTGGTGGTGCGCGGCGCCATCACGGGGCTGCGGATCGTGGCGGGGGGCGCGCTCGTCTTGGCCGACGGCGTGGTTTGGCGCTACCGACCCGACCTGGGGCCGGCGATGGCGGTGCAGGGGCCCGGGCCGCTGAGCGTGCTGTCGAGCACCGTCGGCGGGGCGACGGCCTGGGAGGCCGCGACCCAGTCGGTGTGGTGGATCCCGCAGCCGGGGTCGGCCCTGGCGCCGGTGGTCATCGCGCAGGGGGCCCAGGCGCCCTCGACCGTCAACGCCCGGGAGGCAGACGCGGTGTATGTGCGCGACGGGGCGGGCTGGCGCTGGGTGCCGCTGCCGCCCGATCCCGACGGCCCCGCCCCGCGGCCGCTGGGGCCCGAGGTGGCGCAGATCGTGACCCAGCTCGGCGCGCGCACCCTGCTGGTGCGAGACAGCGAGGGCACCCTGGGGCGGGTCTGGCTGGACGACGGCGAGGCGGAGGGCTGGGCCTTCGGCAGCGTCCTCGTGCGGGTGTCCTCGCGCGGCGGCTACGTGGCCTACACCTGCGACCGGGGGCTGTTCCTGGTGGAGCTCGCGGAGTAGGTGCCCGCCGGCTGGGTCCGCTGGGCGGCGGCCTTTGCGGTGACCACCGCGGTGGAGGCGCCGGTGTATGCGCACGCGCTGCGGGCGCGCCGGCGGCGCTGGGCGTGGGCGCTGTCGGCGAGCGCGCTCACCCACCCCATCGTGTGGTTCGTGTTCCCGCGTTTCTGGCCCGGCGGGTGGTGGCACCAGACGCTGGCGGCGGAGGCCTTCGCGGTGACGGTGGAGGCGGTGGGGCTGAGCGCTTTGGGGGTGTCGCGCTCGGTGGCGTGGGCGCTGCTGGCGAACGGGGCCAGCGTGGCGGTCGGGCTGTCGGCCCGGGCACTGTGGGGCTGGCCGTAGGCGCTGTGGCCAAGGGCGCCGGGGCCCCGGGGGCTACTCCGTCGCGCCGCCGCAGCTCGATCCGAAGCCGGCCGTGCAGCCGAAGCAGTGGCGGTCGGTGACGATGGCGCGCTGGGTCCACGCGACCGGGTCGAAGTGGGCCACGTGTGGCCGCGCTTCACCGGCCACGCGCAGCGGCAGGTCGAGCATCTGGTTGAAGTCGCAGTCGTAGAGGGTGCCGTCCCAGGCCACCGACAGGGTGTTGCGGCACATGATCCCGGCCACCGCGCCGGGGTTGAAGGCGTTGGCCAGCCGGGTGAGGTACGCGGGCAGGTTGTCGGTCTCGAGCAGCCACTCCAGGTAGCGCGCGATGGGCATGTTGTTCAGGCAGAACAGCCGGTCGAAGCGCACGCCGTGGTTGCGCAGCAGGCCGGCCTTCCACTCGGCCTCGACGGCGCACTGATCGGCCGCGAGGAAGGCGCCCGCCGGGTTGGCCATGAGGGTCAGCACGCGGTCGGGATCGCCCTGCCCATAGCCCGCGGCGTTCAGGCGGCGCAGGGCGGTGATGGACCGCTCGTAGGTGCCCTGGCCGCGCTGGGCGTCGGTGTTGCGGGCCCGGTAGTGGGGCAGGCTGGCCACCACCTCGACCTTGCGGGCGGCGAACCACTCGGGCAGGTGCGCGAAGCGCGGCACGGTGAGGATCGTGAGGTTGCAGCGGTCGATGACGTGCTTCCCGCGGGCGACGCAGGCGTCCACCAGGGTCTCGAAGTGCGGGTTGAGCTCCGGGGCGCCGCCGGTGAGATCCACGGTGTGGGCCTGGGTGCGGTCGAGGGCCGCCAGGCAGGCCTCGACGGTGGCGGCGTCCATGATCTCGCGGCGGTCCGGGCCGGCGTCCACGTGGCAGTGGCGGCAGGTCATGTTGCAGAGCTTGCCCAGGTTGATCTGGAAGATCTCGAGGGGCGCGGCCGTGAGGCCGGTGGGCCAGCCGGCGGCCTGGACCGCGGCGTCGAAGTCGAGATCCGGCGCGGCCGCTGACAGGTGCGCACGCTGGGTGGTCGGATCGGCCAGCGGCACCCGCCGCGCCTGCAGGCTGCGGGTGCCCTTGGGGCCGCTGGTGGCCCCGGCGAGGTCGAGGTCGCCCAGGTGAGCGAGGGGATCGGTCAGCTGTACAAGGCTCATCGGGCGCTCACATGGAGATCTTGCGGTGGTGCTCGAGCATCTGCACGCCGTGCACGAGGCTCGCGCCGGCGCGGATGGCGGCGGCCACGTGCAGGGCCTCGGTCATCTGCTCCAGGTCGGCGCCCTTCTCGAGGGCGCCGTTGCTGTAGGCGTCGATGCAGTACGGGCACTGCACCGTGTGGGCCACCGCCAGGGCGATGAGGGCCTTCTCGCGCGCGGTCAGCGCCCCCTCGGCCATCACGCTGCCGTAGTAGTCGAAGAACTTGCGGGCCAGGGCGGGGTTGCCCTCTGCGATCTGACCGAACTTGGGCAGGTCTTCGGGCACGTAGTATGGCTTCATCGGTCCTCGTGGGGGCGCAGGGAGAGGGTGGCTGGGGCGGGGCGCGTGCCCGGGGCACGATACGGGGCTGAAGCGCGGGCGCTACAGCACGAACTTCAGATAGATGCCGCCCGCGAAGTTCACGCCGCCAAGCTCTGCGACATCGACCTGCTCCGCGCCCACCGCGGCCTGCAGCACGGTCGCCTGCTCGGCGGTGAGGCCCTGGTCGCGGCGCACGTCTTGGATGGCGCTGTACTTGATGTCGGCCGCGACGTCCTCGCCGCTCAGCAGGTAGTGGTAGCCCCCCGTCGCGTGGGCGCCCAGGGCCATGACCGGGGCGACGAACCACTCGACGGCCAGCCGCACGCGGCCGAGGTTCCAGCCGACGGCGAGGCGGTTGAGATCGGCCTCCTCCTCGGCGGCGGAGTTGTACGCGGTCTCGAGGGCGTTGATGGTGCTCGCCGAGATGCCGGCCCTCTGGAGCGCGGTGCGGTCCTGCGGGGTCAGCGACAGGGTCTCGACGGGCTGCTTGGGGAACAGCAGGAAGATCGGGCCGGTGTAGAGGCCCAGGGTCACGCGGACCTCGCGGCCGAAGTCGAGATCGACGCCGAGGTTCGCGCTGAACAGGTACTGGCCCGAGCCCTGGATGAGCGCCTCACCCCACAGGTCGATGCCGAAGGCCTCGACCCCGATCTCGGCGCCCGCGCCGAAGACGTTGTCGTAGCGGGCGAACATGTCGCCGTTGCCCACCACGGCGTCGGTGCGGGCGGCCAGGTGGAACTCGAACCAGTCGCTCTCTTCGTCGGCCCGCTGGGCCACCGCGCGCTGCCGGGCGATCTCGGCCTGGGTCGCAGCGGACGGGGGCGGCCGGCGCACCGGGGCGGCGGCGAGGGCGCGCGCCGGGGCAGCGGGCCTGGGCTGACCCGCCGGCCGAGCGGCGGCTCGAGGGGCCGGGCGGGCCGCGGGCCGGGTCGCGGGCCGGGCGGTGACGGGCGCCGACTGGCCGCCGGGGCGCAGGGCGTCAAAGAGCCGGTCCGCCGCGGCGCCCAGGGCGACGGGCAGGGTGGCCAGGTCGCCGGCGGCTGCCTGGGTGGTGGCCACCGTGCGGTTGGATCGCGTGTGGTACAGGCTCAAGAGGCCGGCGACCCCGGCGCTGCCGGCCGCGATGCGGGTGGTGACCACATAGTCCGCGCGCAGGGCGCGGCCCGCGTCCAGGGCGCAGAGCATGGCGCAGGGGGTCTTCACTGGGTAGCGCGCCACGTGGGCCGCCGACAGGCGCCGGAAGCGGTCAGGGGGGAGCCGGGCCGCGGCGGCCTCGACGGCCTGGCGCAGCGCGGGCGGGGACACGGGGACCGCCGCGGTGTCGAGGGGCAGCACCGCCACGGTGCGCACCTCGGCCGCCGCGATCGCGGGCGCGGCCAGCGCGGTCAGCAGCGCCAGCCCAAGGCGGATCCAGCAGGGGGGGCGTGGGAGGGGGCGCACGGGCTACAGCCCGAACTTGAGCTTCACGTAGAGCCCGGCCTGGTAGTGCAGGCCGTTCAGCGAGCCCGTGTCGACGGCCTCGGCGCCCGCGGCGTCACGGACGATGGCGGTCATCTCGGGGGGGAGCTGCTGCTCCTTGGCGAGCTGGTCGATGGCCTCGTTCTTGAGGCCGTTGGCCACGTCCTTGCCGCCGACGATCCAGTGGTAGCCGGCGAGCCCCTCGACGCCCACGGCCAGCACGGGGATGAGGAAGTACTCCAGGGAGGCGCGGGCGCGGGCGGCGACGCCGTAGGCCGTGCGGCCCAGGTCGTCCTCGGCGGCGGTGTACTCGTCGTAGCTGCGCTGGATGTCGGCGATCTGGTCGCCGTAGCCGGCCTGGTTGATGACGTCGCGCTGCTGCGGCGTGAAGGTGAGGCCGCCCGATGAGGCCTCTTCGGGGAACAGGAAGAACATCGCGGAGCCGAAGGCCCCGATGTTGAACTTGAGATCGCTGCCGAAGCTGAGGTTGGGCCCCAGGTTGGCGGTGATCAGCAGCTGGTCCTGCTCCATGGCGACCACGTCGGCCCACAGATCGAGGAACAGGAAGTGCACGCCGACCTCGGCGCCGGCTGTGGGTGAGCCCTGGAACCGGGTGAAGGTCTCGCCGGTGCCGTTGACGTAGCTGCCCTTGCCGGACACCCACACCGACGCGATGTCGGCCTGGGCGAAGGTGGGGGCGAGGCTGAGGCTGGCCGCGAGGGCAAAGAGAGACGCGCGCATGGGGAGCTCCTCACAAGTCGATGGTTCTTTGAATCGCGAATCCAGGGGTCGGCACAAGGGCCAAGCGTTGCGAATCGGACCCCGGCCGCGTATGGCCCGGCCCAGGACGTGCTGATTATCGCCCGGGTGGGCCGGCGAGCGGGGCG
>JAUHVS010000896.1 GCA_030424955.1 bacterium
CCGCAGGCGATGCAGGGCATCGTCGAGGACGCGGCAACGCCGGAGCCGGCGATTTCGGCGATGACACTGGCGATGGGAGCGCTTTTCAACAGCCTGCTACAGCAGGAAGGTCAGCGCGCCGAGCGACAAGGGCCCGGCCACCGCGAACAGCGCGGGCAGAAACGGGCCCGCGAAGAACAGGCCGATCCCCGCCACCATGAACCCCAGATCCGCCACCGGTGTCATCTCCATGGGGCCCTCCTGCGTGTGCGCGGTCACCCTAACAGGTCGGACGGCGGCGAGAAGCCTCCGTCTCGGCCCAGCCCCATCACCGGCGCCACCGCCGGGTGCACCACCCGCCGCGACAGCGTCAGCCCCCACGTGGTCTCGCGCACCCGCGGCGCGTCGCCGAGCACCTGCAGGCCCGCCGGCGCGCTGGCGTCCAGGGGCGCCACCGTGAGGCCGTAGCCCGCCCGCGACAGCGCGAGGGCGAGGGCCCGGTCCTCGCACTCAGCCACCACCCGGGGCCGCGCGCCGTGGGCGTGGATCCACTCCTCGAAGCGGCGGCGGATCGCGGTGCCCCGGGTGGGCAGCACGAAGGGCGCGCCGTCCAGGCTGTCGGGGAACCGCGCCCGGTGCGCGGCCACGAGCGCGGCCGTGCCCCACACCATCGCCGGCTCATCGAGCAGCCGCACCTGCCGCGCCCCCTCCACCCGATCGGCGGCGGGCAGGGGCTCGTCGGTGATCATCAGGTCGATCTCGTGGTCCACCAGCGCCCGCCACAGGGCCCGCGGCCGCCCCTCGCGGATGTGGATCGCGCAGCCGGTGGCGAAGGCCGGCCCCAGCACCCGGCGCACGGTGTCCTTGGGCACCTGATCGGCCGCGCCCACCGACAGCGCCCGCTGGCCCAGGGACACCCCACCGTCCACGACGGCCATCAGCTCGTGGCCGGTCTGGAAGATCCGCTCCGCGTAGGCCTGCACCTGCTCGCCGAAGGGCGTCAGCTCCAGGCCGCGGCCCGTGCGCCGCACCAGGGGGGCCCCCAGCGCGTCCTCAAGCTGCTTGACGTGCTGGCTGAGGGTGGAGGGCGCGAGCCGCTGCTCGGCCGCGGCCGCCGTGACGCCGCCGGCGCGGGCCACGGCCCAGAAGGCCTGCAGGTGGTGGTAGTTCAGCCAGCGCATGCCCGGACTCTATCAAAGCGAAAGCATGTTTCGATAATCCCACAATCAGAAACCTCACCTTTACGGGAGACTCTGTTGGGCGTACACGGTGCCGCCTCGGCCTGAAGGAGCGCCCCATGACGCAGCTCTCGCCCCCCAAGTCCGGCGCCCACGACGCCGAGCCCCAGGAGAACGCCCTGGTGCACTCGGTGGTG
>JAUHVS010000264.1 GCA_030424955.1 bacterium
CCGCTGTCGGGTGGGGGGGCGCCGTCCGCCAGGTCACCGTCCTGGCCGCTGTCGGTGCGGCCGCTGTCGGTCACGCTCAGATCCTCGGTGGGATCCTGGGCGGGCGAGTCGTCGCAGGCGATCGGCAGGGTCCCGGCGGCGAGGGCCAGGGCGAGGTGGCGGAGGAGGAGAGGGCGCATGGAGGGCTCCAGGTCAGGGGGTCGACGAACGGACTCGCCGCGAAGGGGAGTCGGTGCGCTGGGTTCAGATCAATCCCGTTGGACCCGGCGGCCGCGGCCGAGGTCTCACCGCAGGCGCCCGCTGGCCTGGGCCCGCTCGGCCTTGCCCGCGCGCGCTCCGGCTGCCAACCGCCTATAGAGGGAACACCATCCCCCAGTGTGCCTGGCCCCCGTCGACGCACAGGGTCTCGCCGGTGACGTACTGCCCGGCGGCGCTGGCGAGGTACACCACCGACCACGCGACGTCCTCCATGGTGCCGAGCCGCTTCAGCGGGATGTGCTTCGGCACCTCGGTCTCGAGCTGCTGGCGCACCACCTCGGGGTAGGTGTCGAGCCCGCTGGAGCGGATCACGCCCGGCGCGACCGCGTTGACGAGGATCCCGTGCCGCGCCCACTCCAGCGCGAGGCTCTTGGTGAGGTTCACCACCCCCGCCCGCGCGGCCCCGGTGTGCGCCATGCCTGGGAAGCCGCGCCACATGTTGGCCACGATGTTGATCACCCGCCCGCCGCGCCCATCGGCGATGAGGTGGCGGCCGACGGCCTGGGTCATGAACCAGGTGCCGTTGAGGTTGGTGTCGACCACCGCGCGCCAGCCCTTGGGCTTGATGTGCACGGCCGGCGAGGGGAACTGGCCGCCGGCGTTGTTCACCAGCACGTCGATGCGGCCGAAGTGGGCGTGCACCTCGTCGACCCAGGCGTCCACGGCCTCGGGCTCGCGGATGTTGAGGGGGGCGGCGAAGACCTCGGCGCCGCCGGCCCTCAGGGCCTCGGCGGTCGCCTCCAGCCGGTCCAGCTTGCGGGCGCCGATGGCGACGCGGGCGCCGAGGGCGGCGCACTCCTCGGCGATGACCCGCCCGATGCCCGAGCCCCCCCCGGTGACGATGACCACCTGATCCTGCAGCAGGCCGGGGCGGAACACTTCGCTGGCGCGCATGTCGTACTCCTGTTGAGCGGCATGGCCGCGGGCTGAAGACGCGGCATCCAAGCACGTTGCCTGGGCGCCCTCAACCCGTCGTGGGGGTGGGCGCGCCCCACCCCTCGGGTCGGGGGCGTGCGGTGGCGATGACCGGCCCGTACATGTCACCCTGCCGCGCGCGCGAGGAGAGTGGATCCGTGAACACCCGAGTGGTCTGGCTGACATTGCTGTTGTTGATCGTGGTGGGCGTGGGCGTGCTGTGGCGCGAGCAACACCTGGCCGTCTCGCAGCACCCGACCGTGGGCGAGCACCCCGGCGGGGACGCGAGTGAGCCTGCGATGGTGCCCGCCCAAGGCGCCGCGCAAGGGGCTGAGACCCGGCGCCGCGTCGCGCAGCAGGCGCCGGACGCGCCGGCGGGGGCCCGGGCGCCGGGGCCACGGGTGCGCCGGGCGGCGGTGGAGCCCGAGGACGTGCAGCACGCGGTGCCGGGCCTCGCCCCGGTGCTCCACGCGTGCTACACGCAGCGCGTCGCGGCGGGCGCCCGCCCCAAGGGGCGGCTGATGTTCGAGTTCACGCTGGTCAAGGCCGCCGGCTACGGCACCGCCCGGGGCCTGACCATCACCGACGAGGGCGTGGGGGACGCCGCGCTGCTGACCTGCCTGCGGGCGGCGGCCATCGAGCCCTTCCCCGTCCCGGGCGGCGACGGCGAGATCGTGGCGCGCCTGCCCTTTGATCTGCCCCCGCCCGGCGCGGCGGACACGGAGACCCCATGAGGCACACCCGACTGTTGGGCTGGCCCCTCGCCTTGGCCTGGCTGGCCCTGCCGTGGGCGGCGCTGGCCCAGGGCCCGAGCTGGCAGTACAGCGTCGTCGACACCGTCAAGCCGGGTCAGAAGGCGCAGATCACCCTGGGCTCGGGCAACACGGCGCACGGCGTCAGCCTGAACCTCGTGAGCGACACCGGCACGAAGCAGCAGTTCAAGATCAAGCGCCTGGCGGCGGGCAAGACCAAGACCCTGCGGTGGGCCGTGCCCGAGGGCGTGTCGCGCTGGACCGGCACGCTCACCGGGAGCGCCGAGGGCGCCACCACCACCGCCGAGGTCGAGTTCAAGGTGGTCGCCGTGCGGCCCCTGGACGTCAAGATCAGCAAGCGCGAGGTGGATCTGGGCGCGGGCCGGCTGGTGGTGCACCCCAACCACACTGTCAGCCGGGCCGAGCTGGCCCTGTATGGGGGCGACGGGGTGCTCTTCGAGGGCGAGATCGACGTGGAGATGCGCGACGGCCACACCGCCGTGCTGACCTTCGAGCCGCCCGACGAGACCATCCGGCGCGCTGAGCTGAAGCTGCACGACCCCTATGGCTACTGGGCCGCGCTGCGGGTGGTGGCGTGGTACGCCGAGATCGCCCACGACGACGTGGTGTTCGCGTCGGGGCAGGCCAGCATTCAGGCCGACCAGGGGCCGAAGATCGATCAGGCCATCGTCGCGCTGGAGGGCGAGATCGCCCGCTTCCGCCGGGAGCTGGGCGACGCGTCGGCGGGGGTCGACGCCCGGGTCTACGTGGGCGGCTACACCGACACGGTGGGGCAGGCGGGCGACAACCGCGCCCTGTCCACGCGGCGGGCTGAGGCCATCGCGCAGTATTTCAAAGCGCACGGGGTGACCGTCCCCATCTACTATCAGGGCTTCGGCGAGGACGCGCTGGCGGTGCCCACGGCCGACGCCGTGGACGAGGCGCGCAACCGGCGCGCGGTGTATGTGCTGGCCAACGTGCCGCCGCGGGGGGCGCAGTTTCCCCGGGCCCAGTGGAAGCGATTGCAGTGATCACCCCGTTGGCCCCAGGGCCAGGGGGTTGAGGAACAGGAGGCAGCATGCGGCGTGGATGGATGCGGGTCGGGGCGGTGGTCCTGTGGGCGTGGGTGGGCGCGGCGAGCGCAGCGGCCCCGAAGGCCCCGGAGGCCGCTGAGGCCGAGGCGCAGACGACCGCCATCATGAAGGTCATCAAGACGGCGGAGCGGGCGGGCTTTGAGCGCAACGACGGCAAGCGCTTCTTCAAAGGCTTCGCCGAGGACGCCCAGTGGATCTTCGGCGCCCCGTCGCCGGTGAGTACGACCTGACCTGGGCGCGCGCGGACTACGAGATCTACAAGGCGCTGGAGTGGAAGACCCCGCCCACGGGGCGCTCGCGCATGTACTTCCACGACGAGAGCGTGCACGTCGAGGGCGACACGGCGCTGGTCGAGGTCGAGGTCCGCATGACCTTCTTCGGCGGCGACGAGGTGCAGGGGCGCCAGTACCAGCTGCGCAAGGTGGGCAAGGGCTGGCAGATCACCCAGACCCGCATCTGGCCCAAGCTCAAGGTGCTCGGGGTGGAGCGGTTCACCTACGACGACGAGCGCTGGATGGCCTACGACGAGGAGCTGGCCGTCGATGAGGGGGAGAAGGCGATCACGGGCCTGGCGCGCACGGTGACCCTGGTCAACGCGTGGCGCATGAAGGACGCCTACACCCTGGCGAAGTCTCTGGCGGCGCCGAACGAGGCGGGCGCGCGCGACCTGCAGGCCCTGCTCGCCTGGTCGGCGCTCGCCCTGGAGCTGGGCAAGGTCGATGAGGCCAAGGAGGCGGTGCGGCTGGCCTGGGCCATTGACCCCACCGCGAACCCGCCGTTTCGGCTGCGCGCCGTGATGTCGCCGCCCAAGCGCTGATCCTCGGCGCTGGCCGCCCTGGCGCGGCTGCCTCGCCTCGGCGGCTGCCCCGTCTCGGCGGCGCCCGGTTCCGGGCCGCAGACCACCCTCGGCAACCCCCCACATCGGCCACGCCCGGGCCTGGGCCGCAGGCGCCCTGCGGCGATATCCCGCACCGGCGGCGCCCGGACCTGGGCCGCACCCCAGCGCTGACGCACCGCGGGCGTGGCGGGCCGCGAGACCCCGCGGATGATGATGGCGTTGGAGGGGGAGGGCTCGCCCGCCGGGGGCGGGCCGGGCCGCCGCTCGATCCGGGGGACCGAGCGCGGCGCCAGGGATCAGGCGCGCTGCGAGATCGCGACGGCCTTGATGTAGTCGCGGTTGAGCTGCGCGATGTAGTTGACCGAGATGCCCTTGGGGCACGCGGCCTCGCACTCGCCGTGGTTCGTGCAGCCGCCGAAGCCCTCGGTCTCCATGGTCTCGACCATGTGCCGGGCGCGCTGGGCGCGCTCCGCCTGGCCCTGGGGCACGGCGCCGAGGTGCACGATCTTGGCCGACGTGAAGAGCATCGCCGACGCGTTCGGGCAGGCCGCCACGCAAGCGCCGCAGCCGATGCAGGTGGCCGCGTCCATGGCCAGATCGGCCAGGGGCTTGGGCACGGGGATCTCGTTCGCGTCGCCGGGGCTGCCGGTGTTGATCGAGATGTAGCCGCCCGCGCGGATGATGCGGTCAAAGGCCCCGCGATCCACGGCGAGATCCTTGATGATCGGGAAGGCCGAGGCGCGCCAGGGCTCGACCCACAGCTCCTCGCCGTCCTTGAACTCGCGCATGTGCAGCTGACAGGTGGTGGTCAGCGTGCGCGGCCCGTGGGGCACGCCGTTGATCACCATGCCGCAGGTGCCACAGATGCCCTCGCGGCAGTCGTGGTCGAAGGCGATGGGCTCCTCGCCCTTCTCGATCAGCTCCTCGTTGAGCTCGTCGAGCATCTCGAGGAAGGAGGCGTCGGTGCTGACAGCCGAGCGGGCGTACTTCTGGAAGCCACCGGGGCTCGCCGCGTTCTTCTGCCGCCAGATGTTCACGGTCAGGTTGATGGTCTGGCTCACTTGTAGCTCCGCTGCGTCAGCTTGACGTACTCGAAGTCGAGCGCCTCGACATGCCGGGTGGGGGCGTTGCCCTCGCCGTTCCACTCCCAGGCCGCCACGTGCGCGTAGTCCTCGTCGTTGCGACGGGCCTCGCCCTCGGGGGTCTGGTACTCGGTGCGGAAGTGGCCGCCGGCCGACTCCTCGCGGGCCAGGGCGTCGCGGGCCATGAGCTCGCCGAGCTCCATGAAGTCCGCCACGCGGTTGGCCTTCTCCAGCGTCTGGTTGAAGTCGTTGCCGCTGCCGGGCACCCGCACCTCGCGGTGGAACTGCTCGCGCAGCTTCGGGATCTCGGCGATGGCCTGCTCCAGCCCCTCGCGGCTGCGGGCCATGCCCACGTGCTCCCACATGATCTTGCCGAGCTGGCGGTGGAAGTAGTCGGGGGAGTGCTTGCCGTCGTTGTTGACGAACTTCGTCAGGCGCGCGTTGACCGCTGCCTCGGCCGCGCGAACCTCGGCGTGATCGGTGGTCACGGGCGTCTTGGCCAGCTCGCGCCCGGCGGTCGCCAGGTAGTTGCCCATGGTGTAGGGCACCACGAAGTAGCCGTCGGCGAGGCCCTGCATGAGCGCGCTGGCGCCCAGGCGGTTGGCGCCGTGGTCGCTGAAGTTGGCCTCACCGGCGACGAAGAGCCCGGGGATGGTGCTCTGCAGGTTGTAGTCCACCCACAGCCCACCCATGGTGTAGTGCACCGCCGGGTAGATCTTCATGGGGGTCTTGTACGGGTTGTCGTCGGTGATGCGCTCGTACATGTCGAACAGGTTGCCGTAGCGCTCGGCGATCGTGTCCTGGCCGAGGCGCTTGATGGCGTCCTCGAAGTCCAGGTAGACCGCCAGCCGCTCCGGGGCGTGGCCGACGCCACGGCCGCTGTCGCAGGCCTCCTTGGCGGACCGGGCCGCGATGTCGCGGGGCACCAGGTTGCCGAAGGCCGGGTACTTGCGCTCGAGGTAGTAGTCGCGGTCGGCCTCGGGGATGTCCTGGGGCTTCTTGCCGACGTCCTCGGCGCGCTTCGGCACCCACACCCGGCCGTCGTTGCGCAGGGACTCGCTCATGAGGGTGAGCTTGCTCTGGCCCTCGCCGTGCACGGGCAGGCAGGTGGGGTGGATCTGCGTGTAGCAGGGGTTCGCGAAGAGCGCGCCCTTGCGGTGCGCCCGCCACGCGGCGGAGGCGCTGCAGCCCTTGGCGTTCGTCGACAGGTAGAAGACGTTGCCGTAGCCACCCGAGGCGAGCACCACCGAGTCGCCCAGGAAGCTCTCGATCTTCCCGGTGACGAGGTTGCGCACCACGATGCCGCGGGCGCGCCCGTCGATGACGATCAGATCGACCATCTCGGTGCGCTCGTGCATCTCGACGTTGCCCGCCGCCACCTGCCGCGACAGCGCCTGGTAGGCGCCGAGCAGGAGCTGCTGGCCGGTCTGGCCGCGGGCGTAGAAGGTGCGCGAGACCTGGGCGCCGCCGAAGGAGCGGTTGGCCAGCAGGCCGCCGTACTCGCGAGCGAAGGGCACGCCCTGGGCGACCGCCTGGTCGATGATGTTCACGCTGACCTGGGCCAGCCGGTAGACGTTGCGCTCACGGGAGCGGAAGTCGCCGCCCTTCACGGTGTCGTAGAACAGCCGGAAGACGCTGTCGCCGTCGCCCTGGTAGTTCTTGGCGGCGTTGATGCCGCCCTGGGCCGCGATGCTGTGGGCGCGACGCGCGGAGTCCTGATAGCAGAACGCCTTCACGTTGTAGCCGAGCTCGGCCATGGTGGCTGAGGCTGCCGCGCCGGCCAGCCCCGTGCCCACCACGAGGACGGTGAACTTCCGCTTGTTGGCGGGGTTGACCAGCTTCATCTCGAACCGGTGGCGATCCCACGCGGTCTCGATGGGGCCGGTCGGAGCGTTGGCGTGCAGTTCCATGAGTTCCGGCTCCTGTCGTCTCAGCCCACGATCCCGGCCATGAAGGCGACGGGGATCGAGATGTTGCCCACCGCCACGATGATCGCGATGGCGGCGGCGGCCTGCTTGCGCAGCGCGTTGTACTTGACGTGGTTCAGCCCGAGGCTCTGCAGCATGCTCCACACCCCGTGGAACAGGTGCATGCTCAGCGCGATGTTGCCGGCGATGTACAGCGCCGAGATCCACGGCACCGAGAAGCCCGCCTTCATGCGCTCAAAGACCGCGAACTCCGCGATGCCGTCCTGCGGCCCCGTGAGGTGCAGCGTGAGGTGCGCCAGGTGATAGAGGATGAAGAACAGCACCACGAGGCCGCCGTACTTCATCGTCTTGGCGGCGTAGGACGTCACCAGATCCTGCTTGACGTGGTAGCGCGACTGGCGCGCCCCGGCGTTCTGACGCACCAGCGAGATCGCGGCCCACACGTGCAGCCCGACCGAGGCCAGGAGCACCAACCGGGCGACCCACAGGGCGCCCCCCAGGCTGCGGAGCATCAGGGCGTAGGCCGTGAGCTTCTCAGCGGGGTTGGCCGCGAAAACCTGAAGGTTCCCGAGCATGTGAGCGATCACGAAGCCGACCATGATGAAGCCGGTGATGGCCATGATGGCCTTCTTACCGACCGTGGTCTGATGCAGGGCGAGTGCCTTGGTGGCCATCGGTCCTCCCCGTTTGCCGAGCGAGCCGTCGAAAGATGCGGCCTCTCTAGCAGCCTGGGCTTCATAAGTAAATCAACACCGCAAGGGGGCAAGATGAGGGGGCAAGCCCAAAGGTCGCAGCGCTTGCGCGCCGATGCGAAGAATGGCCTCATGCCCCCACATCGGCG
>JAUHVS010000265.1 GCA_030424955.1 bacterium
ACCTCATGAGCCTGGGCGCGCTCGACTTCGGGCTGCTGGTGGACGGCGCGGTGGTGATGGTGGAGGCCGTGTTCCACGCCCTGCACGGCAAGGGGGATCTCAGCCGGCGCGCCCGCGAACAGATCATCGCCGAGACCGTGGGCAAGGTCGCCCGCCCGGTGTTCTTCTCGGTGCTGGTGATCCTGCTCGTCTACGTGCCCGTGCTGACCCTCACCGGCGTGGACGGCAAGATGTTCCGCCCCATGGCCATCACCCTGATCCTGGCGCTGGGCACCTCGCTGGTGCTGTCGCTGACCTTCGTGCCCGCCGCCGTGAGCCTGCTGGTGCGCCCCAAGGACGTCCCCCTGCGCGATCCCGTGCTGGTGCGGATCTTCACCACCCTCTACCGGCCGGTGCTGGCCGCCGCCGTTCGGCGCCCCATCGTCGTGGTCATCGGCGCCGTGGGGCTGCTGGGCCTGGGCGTAGCGAGCTTCCTGTCCGCCGGCAGCACCTTCATCCCGCAGCTCGACGAGGGCGATCTGGTGGTGCAGACCACCCGCGCCCCCGACATCAGCATCGAGGCCGCCGTGCGCCGCGCGGGCGAGATGGAGGCCGCGCTGCTGGCCCTGCCCGAGATCACCCAGGTGGTCAGCCGCATCGGCAGCCCGGCGGTGGCCACCGACATCATGGGCCTGGAGCAGGCCGACGTGTTCGTGGGCATCAGCCCGCGGGCTCAGTGGCGCCCGGGCCTGACCCGCGAGGCCCTCATCGCCGAGATGGAGGCCACCCTGGCCACCCACGATCCCGGCAGCGATCCGGCCTTCACCCAGCCGATCCAGATGCGCTTCAACGAGCTGGTCGCGGGCGCGGTGACCGACGTGGCCGTGAGCATCTACGGCGAGGATCTGGCCGAGCTGCGGCGCCTCGCCGAGGCCACGGTCAAGGCCCTCCAGACCCTCCCGGGCGCCGCCGACGTGCAGATCCTGGCCCCCCCCGCCGTGTCCCTCATCGAGGTGCGCCCCCGCCCCCTTGAGGTCGCCCGCCGCGGCCTCACCGCCTCGGCGGTGCTCGACGCCGTGACCGCGCTGCGCACCGGCCTGCCGGTGGCCGACACCTTCGATGGCCCCCAGCGCATCCCCATCCGCCTGAAGCTCGCGGGGGACGCCTCGGCGCAGACCCTGGGCCAGGTGCGCCTGCCCACGCCGGACGGCTGGCTGGTGACCCTGGACGAGGTGGCCGACGTGATCCGGGGCGACACCCCGGCCCTGGTGAGCCACGACGAGGCCCAGCGCCGCATCGTGGTGGGCTTCAACGTGCGTGGCCGCGACCTGGGCTCGGTGGTGCCCGAGGCCCAGGCGCGCTTCGACTCCCAGGTCGCGCCGCCCGCCGGCTACCGCGCCGAGTGGGGCGGGCAGTACGCCACGCTCGAGGCCGCCCAGGCCCGCATGACGGTGGTGCTGCCGGTGGTGATGGTGGGGATCCTGGTGCTGCTGGCCATCACCTTCCGGCGCCTGGGGCCCGCCCTGCTGATCTTCCTCAACGTGCCCTTCGCGGGCGTCGGCGGGATGGTGGCGCTCACCCTGCGCGACCTGCCGGTGAGCATCTCGGCGCTGGTGGGCTTCATCGCCCTCAGCGGCATCGCGGTGCTCAACGGCGTGGTGTTGATGCAGGGCCTGCTCGAGCGGCGGGCCGCGGGCTCGGAGCCGGCGCAGGCCGCCGCCGAGGCCGCCGCCAGCCGCATGCGCCCTGTGCTGATGACCGCCCTCGTCGCGGCCCTGGGCTTCGTGCCCATGATGCTGGCCACCGGCGTCGGCGCCGAGGTGCAGCGCCCCCTCGCCACCGTGGTGGTGGGCGGGCTGGTGACCAGCACCCTGCTCACCCTGGTGATCCTGCCCGCGCTGTTCGCGCTGGTGGGCGGCCCCGCCCGGCCGGCGGCCCAGCCGGCCGCCCAGCCCGCGAGCTGAGCGGCCGCCCCGCCCTCAGCGGGCGCAGGGGGTGGCTTGCCGCACGGCCGCCCGGGGGAAGGCCCCCAGATCCAGCGCCGCGCCGCACAGCGCCGGCGTGTTCACCACCCGCACCGCCACCCCCGCCTCGTCGCGGTGCGCCTGCGCCAGCGCGGGCCAGCGCAGCGCCTGCAGATCGGGGCAGCTGTCGACGCGCACGGCGCTGGGTGCGGCTGGGGGCAGCGCGGCGCCCACCGACGCCAGCGCCGGCCACACCAGGGCGTCGAGCCCCGCCCGGCGCACCCACAAGTGCTGACCCACCGCGGCCAGGCGGGGCAACCACAGGCCCAGCACGCCGGGCCCCTCGATGAGCAGGGAGCCCCCCACCGTCGCCAGCGCCGGCCACACGGTGGCGCCCGCCAGCCACAGCGCGTCGCCACGGATGCCCGCCAGCCGCGGCGGCGCGGGCACCCCCACCAGCCCCCACACCAGGTCCCCCGCCACCTGATCCAGCGCGGGGACCGCCAGCCCCGAGCCCGCAGGGCCCTGCGCCACGAGCCCCCCGACCACGGCGAGCCGCGGGGCCTCGAAGACCCCCGGGCCGGTGAGCTGCAGGGTCACGGCGCCCGACACGGCCACCAGCGCTGGGGCCGACACGGTGTGCGCCGCCGCCCCGGGCCGGCCCCCCGTCCAGGTCAGCGCCCCCAGGTGGCGCAGGGCGGGCGCGGTCAGCGCCCCGCCCGCCACGTGGGTGAGGTGCAGCCCGTCGAGGGTGGTCAGGGCCGGCAGCACCAGGGGCGTCAGCGCGTCGGCCGCCCGCAGGTCCAAGGTCCGCGCCTCCCGCAGGGCGGACGCGGCCAGCGCGGCCAGCTCACCGGTGATCTGCACCCGATCCGCGGTCTGCAGGGCGGGCAGCAGCAGCCGGCGCAGCCCCAGCGGCCGATCCACCACGAGCGCCCCCACCCGCCGCAGGTGCGGCAGGGTCACCTCGGTGGGCAGGGCGCCCGCCAGGTGCACCGCGCCCGGCAGATCGCTGGGCGCGGTGGCGTTGAACACGGCGACGTCCTGGGCAGAGGCCAGCACCCACACGGCCCCCTGGCCCGCCGCCCCCTCGCCCTCTGCCCGCGGCCCCTCGCCCGCGGCCCCGTCCTCGGTGGGCGACGCCGCCTCGACCGCGGTGAGCGCGCCGTCGGGGTCGGGCGGGAAGGGCAGCGGGGCCCAGCGCCCCTCGGGATCCGCGCCCTCGGGACCGGCGGCAGCGCCGAGCAGGGCCTCCCGGCCGTCACACACCAGCACGGCCCGCCCCTCGGCGTCGGCGCGCACCGTGCACTCGGGATCGGGCGCGCAGCCGGTCACCAGCCACCCAAGCAGCGCCCCGGCGAGCAGCGCCCCGCCCAGCCGTGGGCCCAAGCCCCACCCGATGGATCCCAGGGCGCGCCCGAGGCGGGGGGGCCTGGCCCCCGGGGGGTAGCCCGGCTCCAGGCGTAGCTCAGCGACAGCGCGGCGCGATGCGTCACGACTCATGGCGTCCTCCAATGAGACGAGGCCCCGCCCAATCGGGGCCTGCCCTGGTTCATCGGACAGTCGCGGCGGCTGTCACGCCAAATGACGCATATTTCTTGTAAGTGCCTGATTTCATTAAGCCGGCGCGCCGCGTTTTTCCCGCGCCCCGGCCCCCCGCCGGGCCACCCCGCCGGGGACCGTCACGCGGGCTGCGAGCGTCGGGTGCATCTGCTAGGGTGCCCCGCTCATCCATTCGGCGTCGCCACGCCGCGAGAAGGTCAAGGGCCCGAATGCGCCACAAACTCCAGAAGCTGCTCGATGAAGAGGTCAACCCCATGGTCGCCCAGCACGGCGGGGCCATCGAGCTGGTCGACTACGCCAACCGCACGGCCTTCATCAAGATGACGGGCGGCTGCCAGGGCTGCGCGTCATCGGCGGCCACCCTCAAGAACGGGGTCGAGGAGGCCATCTTCCGCGCCTTCCCCCGGGTGCGCGCGGTGATGGACGTGACCGACCACGAGGCCGGCCAGAACCCCTACTACATGAACACGCCCTGAGCCCGCCCCGCCCCCCGTCCAGCGGCGGGGCCAGCGACCGCCCGCAGCAGGGACGTGCACCGACGCGCCAGAGTGGGCACAATGCCCCCCGAACCGAGGCGATGGTGGAGGGCACACAGTGATGGCGCGGCGCGCAGCGATTTTCGGCAAGACCCGGACCCTGTTGGCCCTCAGCGTGCTGGCCGTGAGCCTGTCGGCCTGCGGCGGGGGGCCCGACGAGAAGAAGGGCGATCCGGACTTCGAGCGGCACCTCGCTCAGCCCCTGCCCCTCAACAAGGTGTTCACCGACTCCCTCACCCCCGAGGCCGAAGACAAAGCGGACTGGAAGGTGTTCTTCGTGGAGCGCGCCGGGCTGCTGTCGGTGACGGTGCACTTCGACCGCCTCGACGCCAACTGCGAGGTCTTCCTGCGCGACAAGTACGGCGCGCACATGGCCAAAGAGGTGCAGTCCAACAACCCCTACATCGAGCTGGTGCGGCGGGTTGAGCCGGGGCGCTACTTCGTGTGGCTCAACGCCCCCGACCTGAAGTGCTCCAGCCAGTACTCCATCGAGGCCCGCGTCGAGGCGGACTAGCAGCAGCCCCGATCACCGGCGGCGCGAGGATTCATGGGACTGCGATTCATCACGGCGGGGGCCACGGACGTCGGGCAGGTGCGCGAGGTCAACGAGGACGCCTACGCCCTGGTCGACGCCGAGAGCGCCTGGATCCTGGCCGACGGCATGGGCGGCCACGTGGGCGGCAAGGTCGCCAGCAACCTCGCCGTCGACGCCATCAAGGACTTCCTCGTGCGCTGGCGCCACACGCCGGGCTTCGAGTGGCCCTTCGAGATCATGCCTGGGCGCTCTGACGCCGAGAACAGCCTCGCCAACGCCGTGCGCGTCGCCAACGTGCGCGTGTACAACCAGAGCGAGTGGAACCCCGCCTACCAGGGCATGGGCACCACCGTCGTGGTCATGCACTACGACGAGGCCCAGGGCATGGTCATCGCCCACGTGGGCGACAGCCGCTGCTACCGCCTGCGCGGCGAGACCCTGACCCAGCTCACCGTGGATCACTCCCTGGTGAACCACCTGATGCGCTTCTTCCACCTCAGCTACGCCGAGGCCCGCAAGCGCGCGGGCAGCAACGTGATCGTGCGGGCGGTGGGCCTGGAGGACGACGTCGAGGCCGATCTGACCATCGATCAGCCGGAGATGGGCGACCTGTACCTCAGCTGCTCCGACGGCCTGAGCGATCTGGTGGACGACTGGGCGATCCAGAACATCCTGCTCAACAACCTGGACGCCCCCCAGGCCGCGGCGAACGCCCTGGTGCGCGCCGCCAACGCGGCGGGCGGCACCGACAACATCACCGTGATCGTGATGAAGGTGAGCCTGGAGCTGTAGCCCGGGGCTCGCCCGGCCTACGCCCTGCGCGGCCCAGCCAGCCCCCGCGCGAGCCGAGCCTGTACCCGCGTTGCCAGCGCGCCCCCGACGTCGACGGTGTCTGTTGATGCGCGTGGGCGATGGGTTGGCCCGGGGCCGCCTCAGCCCTGCTAGCAGATGGGCGCGCGTTTCAAGAGCCTGCTAGAAGTCGAGCCCGACCTGCAGGTTGTACTGCTGCATCCCCTGCGTCAGCGAGATCTCGGGGGTGAACAGGAAGGCCGCCGCGATGACCCGCACGCCGATGACGAAGCGGTGGGCCACGATGTCCTCACCCGAGAAGGTGAAGCTGCCCTCGGCGTCGTCGGGGGTGCCCGGCGTGGCGTCGATGACCCCGCTGCGCGCGAAGGTCAGCAGCGGGCTGTAGGCCAGGTAGGGCCCGAAGTTCACCGCGCCGCCCGCCCCAAAGGACCGGCTGACGATGGCGTCGATGCCCACGGTGGTCAGGCTCATCTGCGAGGTGCCCACCACGTGGTTGACCGCGCCGCGCACGGCGAAGTCCACCGGGAACTGCTCCACCGCCTCGTTGATGGCCCACTTGAGGCTGCCGCCCACGGCCCACAGCTCGCTGTCGAACAGGTAGGTGAGCTGGGTCGCGACCTCGAAGCTGTAGGGCAGGCCCTTGCGCATGTCGAGGCCCAGCGTGGTGAGCATGGCCTCGGGATCGCCGTCCCGCGCCGCCAGCTTCCAGTAGGTCTCGTTGTTGTTGATGGCCGTGATGGACGTCTGCAGGTCGAACTGGAAGCCGTTGATGCCCAGGGTCTCGGCGGGCTGCAGCAGGCGCGGCGCGAACACCATGCCCAGCTC
Organism: bacterium; assembly: GCA_030424955.1. GTDB lineage: Bacteria > Myxococcota_A > Bradymonadia > UBA7976 > UBA1532 > JACKDL01. Next base: position 6,213 of record JAUHVS010000265.1, read on the forward strand.
CCGCGCGTAGTCCTTGAAGGCGGCCTGGTTGGGGCGCACGGGGCGGGTGCAGGGCACCGCGCCGCCGTTGACCGGATCGTAGCCCCGGCACAAGCGCTCCAGCGCCGGATCGTTGTCGAGGGCCAGCGCGGAGCCGGCGAGCAGCGTCACCGCCGCGGCGCTCAAGAGCCCGGCCTTCCACCCACGCATTGCTGATCCTCCCGGCGTCGCGCCCCTTGCGAGCCGCGAGGCGAGCGTAGGAGCCCCCCGGGGGGCAGTCAAGAACGGGTGGGCTGATAAGGGGGCCACCCCCTGCGGCCCAGGCGCGCCCATCGATCAGAAACGATCCATGAGCTGCACGAAGTTGCAGGGTCGGGTGCGGTGGTCGAGCTGCGGCAGCAGGATCGCGTCCACCGCCAGGCGCACCGCGTTGGTGGATCCGGGCAGCGCAAACACCAGGGTGGTGTCGCACAGCCAGGCGTCCGCGCGGCTCTGCACGGTGGAGGTGCCGATCTCGGCCAGGCTCAGGTGCCGGAAGAGCTCGCCGAAGCCCGGGATGTGCTTGGTGGCCAGGGGCGCGACGGCCTCGGGGGTGACGTCGCGGCGGGTGATGCCGGTGCCGCCCGTGAGGATCACCACGGGCACCGCCGGATCGGCCACGAAGCGCGCCACCGTCGCGCGGATCAGGTGCAGATCGTCGGTGATGATCTCGCGGTGGGCGACGCGGTGGCCGGCCCCCCCCAGGCCGTCGACGATGCGCTGGCCCGAGCCGTCGGTCTCGAGGGTGCGGGTGTCGCTGACGGTGATGACCGCCAGATCGAGGGGGATGAAGGCGCGCTCGGGGCGGGCGGGGGTCGCGGGGCTGGACATGGGGGCCTCCTGCTGGGCGGGCGCGGCGCTGAACCGGCCGGCGCGGCATGATATAGCGGCGCGATGCGCGCCAACACCCAGCGTCGCTCGGGCGTCGACCCGGTGGAGCCGTCAGGGGCGCGCTTCGGTACGGCCGGGGGCTTCGCCCTGTGGGCCCGGGCCTTCGCCGTGGCGAGCCTGGTGCACCTGACCCTGCCGGACTTCGCCCAGCCCGGCTGGACGCCCCCCGCCATCCTCGGCGCGGTGGGGGCGCTGGCCCTGCTGACGCCGGCGGCGACCCGCGCGGCCGGGCCGTGGACCCTGGGCCCGTGGGCCTTCCTGCTGTGCGCCGCCAGCACCCTGTGGACCCTGCTGGGCCTGCGGGACGTGCTCACCCAGTCGGCGCTGCTGACGGTGATGGCCTTCATCGGCGCCGCCGGGCACCTGTGGCGCCGGCCCGCCGCCGCCCTGGCCACCGTGCGGGCCGTCACCGCCGCCACCTACGGGCTGGCCGCGCTGCACAAGCTGAACCGCCAGTTCTTCGATCCCGCGGTGTCGTGCGCCACCCACGCCTGGGCGGTGATGGCCGAGCGCTGGCCGGTGCTCCCCGAGGCCCCCTGGTTCGCCCCCGCCC